>NZ_JBBPAR010000003.1:0-3249 GCF_038009085.1 Paenibacillus sp. FSL R7-0210 | reverse complement strand
TTAGAACATTCCTTTAAGCTGAACTTGTGTAAACAAGTTTCATATTAATGGCGATACTAGCGATTTTCCTTAGGGAAAACGCATTGGTTAAGCTACTAAGAGCACACGGAGGATGCCTAGGCGCCAGGAGCCGACGAAGGACGTGGCGAACAACGAAACTGCCTCGGGGAGCTGTAAGCAAGCTTTGATCCGGGGGTGTCCGAATGGGGAAACCCAGCTGTGGTAATTCGCAGTTACTCGTATCTGAATACATAGGATACGCAGAGGCAGACCAGGGGAACTGAAACATCTAAGTACCCTGAGGAAGAGAAAACAATAGTGATTCCGTCAGTAGCGGCGAGCGAACGCGGAACAGCCTAAACCAAGGGGCTTGCCTCTTGGGGTTGTGGGACGTCTCACATGGAGTTACAAAGGAATAGAGTAGGCGAAGAGGTCTGGAAAGGCCCGCGATAGAGGTAAAAGCCCTGTAGCCTAAACTGTGTTCTCTCCGAGACGGATCCCGAGTAGTGCGGGGCACGTGAAACCCCGTATGAATCCAGCAGGACCATCTGCTAAGGCTAAATACTACCTGGCGACCGATAGTGAAACAGTACCGTGAGGGAAAGGTGAAAAGCACCCCGGAAGGGGAGTGAAATAGAACCTGAAACCGTGTGCTTACAAAAAGTCAGAGCCCTCTTTATGGGTGATGGCGTGCCTTTTGTAGAATGAACCGGCGAGTTACGTTTAACATGCAAGGTTAAGGTGAGAAGCCGGAGCCGCAGCGAAAGCGAGTCTGAATAGGGCGACTGAGTATGTGGACGTAGACCCGAAACCGTGTGATCTACCCCTGTCCAGGGTGAAGGTGCGGTAACACGCACTGGAGGCCCGAACCCACGCATGTTGAAAAATGCGGGGATGAGGTGGGGGTAGCGGAGAAATTCCAATCGAACTCGGAGATAGCTGGTTCTCCCCGAAATAGCTTTAGGGCTAGCCTCGGTGAATGGAGTGGTGGAGGTAGAGCACTGATTGGGTGCGGGGCCCGCAAGGGTTACCAAGCTCAGTCAAACTCCGAATGCCATTTACTTCTTGCCGGGAGTCAGACAGTGAGTGCTAAGATCCATTGTCAAAAGGGAAACAGCCCAGACCATCAGCTAAGGTCCCCAAGTGTGTGTTAAGTGGGAAAGGATGTGGAGTTGCACAGACAACCAGGATGTTGGCTTAGAAGCAGCCACCATTGAAAGAGTGCGTAATAGCTCACTGGTCGAGTGACTCTGCGCCGAAAATGTAACGGGGCTAAACACACCACCGAAGCTATGGCTAGATGCTTTGCATCTGGGGTAGGGGAGCGTTGTATGTGGGTTGAAGGTGTACCGTAAGGAGCGCTGGACAGCATACAAGTGAGAATGCCGGTATGAGTAACGAAAAGATCAGTGAGAATCTGATCCGCCGAAAGCCCAAGGTTTCCTGAGGAAGGCTCGTCCGCTCAGGGTAAGTCGGGACCTAAGGCGAGGCCGACAGGCGTAGTCGAAGGACAACAGTTTGAAATTACTGTACCACCGTAATCCGCTATGAGCGATGGGGTGACGCAGGAGGGTAGTGACGCGGACTGATGGATGTCCGTCTAAGCAGTGAGGCTGGTGTGCAGGCAAATCCGCACATCGTTAAGGCTGGGCTGTGATGGGGAGCGAAAATTATAGTAGCGAAGGTCATGATCTCACACTGCCAAGAAAAGCCTCTAGCCAGGAGAAGGTGCCCGTACCGCAAACCGACACAGGTAGGCGAGAAGAGAATTCTAAGGCGCGCGGAAGAACTCTCGTTAAGGAACTCGGCAAAATGACCCCGTAACTTCGGGAGAAGGGGTGCCTCGGTAGGGTGAATAGCCCGAGGGGGCCGCAGTGAAAAGGCCCAAGCGACTGTTTAGCAAAAACACAGGTCTGTGCGAAGCCGCAAGGCGAAGTATACGGGCTGACGCCTGCCCGGTGCTGGAAGGTTAAGGGGAGCGGTTAGGGGTTAAACCCGAAGCTGTGAACCGAAGCCCCAGTAAACGGCGGCCGTAACTATAACGGTCCTAAGGTAGCGAAATTCCTTGTCAGGTAAATTCTGACCCGCACGAATGGCGTAACGACTTGGGCGCTGTCTCAACGAGAGATCCGGTGAAATTTTAATACCTGTGAAGATGCAGGTTACCCGCGACAAGACGGAAAGACCCCATGGAGCTTTACTGCAGCTTGATATTGAATTTGGGTACGATCTGTACAGGATAGGTGGGAGCCGGTGAGAGCGGAGCGCAAGCTTCTGCGGAGGCGCCGTTGGGATACCACCCTGATCGTATCTAGGTTCTAACCTAGTGCCCTTATCGGGTACGGGGACCGTGTCAGGCGGGCAGTTTGACTGGGGCGGTCGCCTCCTAAAGAGTAACGGAGGCGTTCAAAGGTTCCCTCAGAATGGTTGGAAATCATTCGCAGAGTGCAAAGGCATAAGGGAGCTTGACTGCGAGACCTACAAGTCGAGCAGGGACGAAAGTCGGACTTAGTGATCCGGTGGTACCGCATGGAAGGGCCATCGCTCAACGGATAAAAGCTACCCTGGGGATAACAGGCTTATCTCCCCCAAGAGTCCACATCGACGGGGAGGTTTGGCACCTCGATGTCGGCTCATCGCATCCTGGGGCTGAAGTAGGTCCCAAGGGTTGGGCTGTTCGCCCATTAAAGCGGTACGCGAGCTGGGTTCAGAACGTCGTGAGACAGTTCGGTCCCTATCTGTCGTGGGCGCAGGAAATTTGAGAGGAGCTGTCCTTAGTACGAGAGGACCGGGATGGACGTACCGCTGGTGCATCAGTTGTTCCGCCAGGAGCATGGCTGAGTAGCTACGTACGGACGGGATAAGCGCTGAAAGCATCTAAGCGTGAAGCCCCCCTCAAGATGAGATTTCCCAATTAGTAAGACCCCTTGAAGACGACGAGGTAGATAGGTTGGAGGTGGAAGTGCAGCAATGCATGGAGCTGACCAATACTAATCGGTCGAGGGCTTATCCAAATTTCTAACACGCAGATTCGTTTCGGATTCAGTTTTCAGGCGATCAAGCCTGATATGTATATTCCCTGATAGCTCAGTTGGTAGAGCACTCGACTGTTAATCGAGTTGTCACAGGTTCGAGTCCTGTTCGGGGAGCCATATGGAGAGGTGTCCGAGTTTGGCCGAAGGAGCACGATTGGAAATCGTGTAGGCGCCACAAGCGTCTCGAGGGTTCGAATCCCTCTCTCTCCGTAGC
>NZ_JBBPAR010000002.1:0-114489 GCF_038009085.1 Paenibacillus sp. FSL R7-0210 | reverse complement strand
GGTCGAGTAGGCGGGGCCTTTCCTTCGTGGATTGTGCCCCTACCCCTCACAGATCCGTACGTGCGCAATTTACGCATACGGCTCTTCACCCCATCGTTCACAATTGGCCTTAATCGTAGATATTGACGTAGATCCGCGGCTTAGGTAGCCTGAATTCGTTTAGCACTTCGTAGAACCTCTCCCAGGTGAAACTCCTGCGCTGACTTCTGCGGTTTAGCCATGTATAGATCAAGTCGAGCGTTTGCATGTAATAGGTTTTTATTTTCTCCGAGTTATCCGTGATTCCATAGTATCGGTAGTGTCCCGACAGTTTGGACCGGATGACGCCTAGGAAATCCTCCTGCTTCATGTGGCGATTCCACCTGACCCAGCTCTTCATGGCTCTGACCTTCTGTCTGAATTTCTTCCCACTCGTTTTACGCTTTACCCGGAAGGTTCCTTTTCGGCTCTTGGCGCAGTAGTGCGTGAAGCCTAGGAAATCGAATGTTTTCGGTTTCCCTTCGCCCTTCCTCCGTGATTCTGCTTCCGCAAAACGACCGAACGCGATGATTTTCGTCTTCTCTTCCGCAATGCTTAACCCGAATTTCTCCAGCCGGAGCACAAGTGCGGTATAGAAGCGTTCTGCATCTTCTTTGTACTGGAAGCAGCATACAAAATCATCGGCGAAGCGCACCATTTCGGCTTGCCCCCCGCACTGCTTCCTCACCGTCACGGTAAACCATAGGTCAAGGACATAGTGCAGGTAGACGTTGGCTAGCAGGGGCGACACCACCGAACCTTGGGGAGTTCCTTCCTCCGTCGGTTCAAAGTGTCCATCCTCCTGAATACCTGCTTTCAGCATCCGTCTCACCAGCCGGTGGATGTTTGGATCTCCGATTCGCAGTTCGAGGAATTTCATCAGCCATTCGTGATTTACATGGTTGAAGAAGCCGGAGATGTCTGCATCGACGACATAGCTGGTTTTTCCCTGCTCGATGACCCGGTTTAGATGTTTCAGCGCACTGTGCATGTTTCGGTTCGGGCGAAATCCATACGAGAAATCCATGAAGTCTTGTTCATAAATGGCTTCCAGTACTCTTTTCAGCGCATGTTGCACCAGTTTGTCTTCATACGCAGGAATTCCTAGGGGCCGCATGTTTTTCCCGTCCTTTGGGATGTACACTCTTCTCGCGGGCTGAGGTCTGTAGCTTCTTCGCTTTAACCGGTCCACCAGGTGTGTTACATTCGCTTCCACGTTGGCTTCGTACGTCTCTTTGGTCGATCCATCGACTCCGGTTGCCTTTCCCGGTTTCATCTCTTTGTGACTTCTCTTTAATGCTTCTGTGTCAATGAGATGTCCGATGGAGTTGAACCGTAACTTCGGATCTGCTTTGGCCATTTCTGCTATTCTTGTTAATTTCGTTTCCATTTTTTTTTCCCACCTCTGTGTGTGGCCAATGTGTCCTTACCAAGATTGATGGGGTGTCGCCTGCCTTTCCTCCGCCCCCATTACAGGGGTTTCACAGGTCTTATGCGGCAATCCGACTCCCTGAACGCCGTTTGACATTCTTACGTGTTACGGCTTGTTTGCCATACTCCTGCAAAGGTTCCTAAATAGTACTTCTCTCGCAGAAGAGCGTCAGGGTCTCCCGAGTTGCTGAGTAACCATGGGTATACATGCCTGGCTCTTCGACCCCGGGGAAGCTCCTCCATCCTCGCCTTTTTTTTTTTTTTTCGGCTGGAGTCATGTTGTCTTCCGGGAAAGTGAGCCCGTCGACCTTCCCGTTTGCTGCATTTCGAGGCTCCATCACTTTCAGGCCTGCATCCTAACTGTCTACGCTTAAACGGCAGGGTTACCCTTGCCGCTCCAAGACTCGCTATTGGTGGCGTGGCTTTCGCCTTTCCAAGCAGGGGTTCCACCTGCTAAGTTACTCAACCTAGGCTCGGTCGCTCCACTTTTTACAGGAATTCTTTAAAAAAGTTACGGGCTAGATGGCGTAAAGTAAGTTGTGTACCAAGATTTGGAGCCTAGTCAGGCACCAAAAAAGTAGGGTATCCTCGGGATTGCGAAACCACCAAGGAGGAACCCTACCAATGAATATTTTACCCGAAAGTTCTCTGAATAATCTATTTGAAAAACTTGTTAAAGATTTTGTGAAAGACAACATGGAACGCCTGTTGCGCGCCGAAATCCAGGGGTTTATGGACAGTGAAGAAGCCGGTGCCAGCAATAGTCGCAACGGCTACTATACGCGAGATTTACACACGAAATACGGCCATATCGAGGATCTTCAGGTGCCCCGGGACCGCCAAAGCCTTTTCCAGACGCAGTTGTTTGAGCCGTACCAGCGGCGGGACGGATGGTTAGAAGAGGCCGTTATCCAAATGTATAAATCGGGCATGGGTACGCGGGATGTGGCCCGGTTCATTGAAAGTATGTTTGGCAGCCACTACTCCCCAACGACGGTCAGCAATATTACGGCTACAGTGCTGGACGATATCCACCAGTGGCAAAAGCGGCCACTGAGCAAACGGTACTCCGTCATCTACTTAGATGGGCTGTACGTGAAGCTGAAACGGGGCACGGTTCGTGGTGAAGTGGTCTACTTTGCGATGGGAATTGACGAGGAGGGACAGCGTCAAATTCTCGGGTTCTACGTGGGTGGCCAAGAGAGTTCAAATGGCTGGCGGGAGGTACTCAAAGACCTGTACGACCGCGGAGCGCAGGAAGTCCTGCTGGGTGTGTTTGACGGGCTACCGGGACTGGATGCGGCGTTTAAAGAGACCTATCCTCAGGCGGATGTACAGCATTGCGTAGTGCACAAAGTGCGGGCCACGTTTCATAAAATTCGGGTGGAGCACAAAACCGATGTCATGGAGGCGTTGAAAACCGTATATACGGCACCGGATGAAGTGGTAGCCCGGGCTAACTTTGATACGGTCAAAGCGAAGTGGAACAAGCTGTATCCGAAGGAAATGAGGTCCTGGGAGGAACAGTTATCCACACTCCTGACGTTCTACAACTATCCGCTGTCGATCCGTAAAGCGATCTACACGTCGAACCCCATCGAGCGGATGAACAAGGAAATCCGCAAGCGTCTGAAACCGATGAACAGTCTGACAAACATGGATGCCGCAGAGAAAATCGTGTACCTGGAGATGCTGGAATACAATGAACGTCATGCAGGGCGGGTCGCCCAAGGCTTTGGAGTGGATGCCGTTAAAAAGAAGCTAAAAGAGCTATTCGAAACACGCTACCCCTCTTTGCCCACACCGGAAGAGGCATAGCAGAGAAATCCAGTTTCTGGGGGTCGAGGTTCCCCCTCCCCCCAGAAACACTACATCCCAACCCGTAACCCGGGGGAGGCACTTCTACTCTTTTACACAAACTTCTTGACGCTACCACGGGCTACGCTACATTGTTGCATTATTTGCACAAATTTCGGTGGTTATAGCAAGTTAGCGCTGAATTTGTTGCATTTCGTGCAGGATTTCAGCATAGACCGCTTCTACGGGGCAGCATTGTTGCACTTCTTGCAGGATTTCTTTATAAATGTTACTGGCTGTGAAGAATGGGACCCATCCCTCGGCGCAGCAGCACCTATTGTGTTCAGATTTCCTAAAAATACAAAAAGACCACTGTCGAGTAATCAACAGTGGTCTTGTGTGCTTGGCAACGTCCTACTCTCCCAGGACCCTTCGGTCCAAGTACCATCGGCGCTGGAGGGCTTAACGGTCGTGTTCGGGATGGGTACGTGTGGAACCCCTCCGCTATCGCCACCAAACGGATTTTTTCCGGTCGGCTTACTCCCTGAACTTCTTCAGGAAAATAATCAACCTTCCAAAATAATCGCTACAGAAAATATCAAACCATCGGTTTAACTTCCTGCCAGGCTTGATCGCCTGAAAACTGAATCCGAAACGAATCTGCGAATTATTTTTTGGATAAGCCCTCGACCGATTAGTATTGGTCAGCTCCATGCATTGCTGCACTTCCACCTCCAACCTATCTACCTCGTCGTCTTCAAGGGGTCTTACATACTGGGAAATCTCATCTTGAGGGGGGCTTCACGCTTAGATGCTTTCAGCGCTTATCCCGTCCGTACGTAGCTACTCAGCCATGCTCCTGGCGGAACAACTGATGCACCAGCGGTACGTCCATCCCGGTCCTCTCGTACTAAGGACAGCTCCTCTCAAATTTCCTGCGCCCACGACAGATAGGGACCGAACTGTCTCACGACGTTCTGAACCCAGCTCGCGTACCGCTTTAATGGGCGAACAGCCCAACCCTTGGGACCTACTTCAGCCCCAGGATGCGATGAGCCGACATCGAGGTGCCAAACCTCCCCGTCGATGTGGACTCTTGGGGGAGATAAGCCTGTTATCCCCAGGGTAGCTTTTATCCGTTGAGCGATGGCCCTTCCATGCGGTACCACCGGATCACTAAGTCCGACTTTCGTCCCTGCTCGACTTGTAGGTCTCGCAGTCAAGCTCCCTTATGCCTTTGCACTCTGCGAATGATTTCCAACCATTCTGAGGGAACCTTTGAACGCCTCCGTTACTCTTTAGGAGGCGACCGCCCCAGTCAAACTGCCCGCCTGACACGGTCCCCGTACCCGATAAGGGCACCAGGTTAGAACCTAGATACGATCAGGGTGGTATCCCAACGGCGCCTCCGCAGAAGCTTGCGCTCCTGCCTCCACGGCTCCCACCTATCCTGTACAGATCGTACCCAAATTCAATATCAAGCTGCAGTAAAGCTCCATGGGGTCTTTCCGTCTTGTCGCGGGTAACCTGCATCTTCACAGGTATTAAAATTTCACCGGATCTCTCGTTGAGACAGCGCCCAAGTCGTTACGCCATTCGTGCGGGTCAGAATTTACCTGACAAGGAATTTCGCTACCTTAGGACCGTTATAGTTACGGCCGCCGTTTACTGGGGCTTCGGTTCACAGCTTCGGGTTTAACCCCTAACCGCTCCCCTTAACCTTCCAGCACCGGGCAGGCGTCAGCCCGTATACTTCGCCTTGCGGCTTCGCACAGACCTGTGTTTTTGCTAAACAGTCGCTTGGGCCTTTTCACTGCGGCCCCCTCGGGCTATTCACCCTACCGAGGCACCCCTTCTCCCGAAGTTACGGGGTCATTTTGCCGAGTTCCTTAACGAGAGTTCTTCCGCGCGCCTTAGAATTCTCTTCTCGCCTACCTGTGTCGGTTTGCGGTACGGGCACCTTCTCCTGGCTAGAGGCTTTTCTTGGCAGTGTGAGATCATGACCTTCGCTACTATAATTTTCGCTCCCCATCACAGCCCAGCCTTAACGATGTGCGGATTTGCCTGCACACCAGCCTCACTGCTTAGACGGACATCCATCAGTCCGCGTCACTACCCTCCTGCGTCACCCCATCGCTCATAGCGGATTACGGTGGTACAGTAATTTCAAACTGTTGTCCTTCGACTACGCCTGTCGGCCTCGCCTTAGGTCCCGACTTACCCTGAGCGGACGAGCCTTCCTCAGGAAACCTTGGGCTTTCGGCGGATCAGATTCTCACTGATCTTTTCGTTACTCATACCGGCATTCTCACTTGTATGCTGTCCAGCGCTCCTTACGGTACACCTTCAACCCACATACAACGCTCCCCTACCCCAGATGCAAAGCATCTAGCCATAGCTTCGGTGGTGTGTTTAGCCCCGTTACATTTTCGGCGCAGAGTCACTCGACCAGTGAGCTATTACGCACTCTTTCAATGGTGGCTGCTTCTAAGCCAACATCCTGGTTGTCTGTGCAACTCCACATCCTTTCCCACTTAACACACACTTGGGGACCTTAGCTGATGGTCTGGGCTGTTTCCCTTTTGACAATGGATCTTAGCACTCACTGTCTGACTCCCGGCAAGAAGTAAATGGCATTCGGAGTTTGACTGAGCTTGGTAACCCTTGCGGGCCCCGCACCCAATCAGTGCTCTACCTCCACCACTCCATTCACCGAGGCTAGCCCTAAAGCTATTTCGGGGAGAACCAGCTATCTCCGAGTTCGATTGGAATTTCTCCGCTACCCCCACCTCATCCCCGCATTTTTCAACATGCGTGGGTTCGGGCCTCCAGTGCGTGTTACCGCACCTTCACCCTGGACAGGGGTAGATCACACGGTTTCGGGTCTACGTCCACATACTAAATCGCCCTATTCAGACTCGCTTTCGCTGCGGCTCCGGCTTCTCACCTTAACCTTGCATGTTAAACGTAACTCGCCGGTTCATTCTACAAAAGGCACGCCATCACCCATAGAAAGGGCTCTGACTTTTTGTAAGCACACGGTTTCAGGTTCTATTTCACTCCCCTTCCGGGGTGCTTTTCACCTTTCCCTCACGGTACTGTTTCACTATCGGTCGCCAGGTAGTATTTAGCCTTAGCAGATGGTCCTGCTGGATTCATACGGGGTTTCACGTGCCCCGCACTACTCGGGATCCGTCTCGGAGAGAACACAGTTTAGGCTACAGGGCTTTTACCTCTATCGCGGGCCTTTCCAGACCTCTTCGCCTACCATATTCCTTTGTAACTCCATGTGAGACGTCCCACAACCCCAAGAGGCAAGCCCCTTGGTTTAGGCTGTTCCGCGTTCGCTCGCCGCTACTGACGGAATCACTATTGTTTTCTCTTCCTCAGGGTACTTAGATGTTTCAGTTCCCCTGGTCTGCCTCTGCATTTCCTATGTATTCAGAAATGAGTAACTGCGAATTACCACAGCTGGGTTTCCCCATTCGGACACCCCCGGATCAAAGCTTGCTTACAGCTCCCCGAGGCAGTTTCGTTGTTCGCCACGTCCTTCGTCGGCTCCTGGCGCCTAGGCATCCTCCGTGTGCTCTTAGTAGCTTAACCAATGTGTTTCCCCTAAGGAAAATCACGGTAGCAACTAATAACTATTTCCACTTGCTTACACAAGTTTCAGCTAAAAGATGTTCTAAAACGCAAATTCGTTTCGGTATCCAGTTTTCAAGGATCAAGTTGCTTACTTGAGAGCTTAAACTCTCAAAACTGACCAACGAGTGAGTAACTAGCCGACCGGCTAGATTTAAGATTTGAATGTCTTCATTGCAGAAGACGATTCTCCATAGAAAGGAGGTGATCCAGCCGCACCTTCCGATACGGCTACCTTGTTACGACTTCACCCCAATCATCTACCCCACCTTCGGCGGCTGGCTCCCTTGCGGGTTACCCCACCGACTTCGGGTGTTGTAAACTCTCGTGGTGTGACGGGCGGTGTGTACAAGACCCGGGAACGTATTCACCGCGGCATGCTGATCCGCGATTACTAGCAATTCCGACTTCATGCAGGCGAGTTGCAGCCTGCAATCCGAACTGAGACCGGCTTTGCTGGGATTGGCTCCACCTCGCGGCTTCGCTTCCCGTTGTACCGGCCATTGTAGTACGTGTGTAGCCCAGGTCATAAGGGGCATGATGATTTGACGTCATCCCCACCTTCCTCCGGTTTGTCACCGGCAGTCACTCTAGAGTGCCCAGCTTCACCTGCTGGCAACTAAAGTCAAGGGTTGCGCTCGTTGCGGGACTTAACCCAACATCTCACGACACGAGCTGACGACAACCATGCACCACCTGTCTCAACTTTCCCCGAAGGGCACCTGATGCATCTCTGCTTCGTTAGTTGGATGTCAAGACCTGGTAAGGTTCTTCGCGTTGCTTCGAATTAAACCACATACTCCACTGCTTGTGCGGGTCCCCGTCAATTCCTTTGAGTTTCAGTCTTGCGACCGTACTCCCCAGGCGGAGTGCTTACTGTGTTAACTTCGGCACCAAGGGTATCGAAACCCCTAACACCTAGCACTCATCGTTTACGGCGTGGACTACCAGGGTATCTAATCCTGTTTGCTCCCCACGCTTTCGCGCCTCAGCGTCAGTTACAGCCCAGAAAGTCGCCTTCGCCACTGGTGTTCCTCCACATATCTACGCATTTCACCGCTACACGTGGAATTCCACTTTCCTCTTCTGTACTCAAGTCACCCAGTTTCCAGTGCGACCTCAGGTTGAGCCCAAGGTTTAAACACCAGACTTAAATAACCGCCTGCGCGCGCTTTACGCCCAATAATTCCGGACAACGCTTGCCCCCTACGTATTACCGCGGCTGCTGGCACGTAGTTAGCCGGGGCTTTCTTCTCAGGTACCGTCACTCCGGCAGCAGTTACTCTACCGGACGTTCTTCCCTGGCAACAGAGCTTTACGATCCGAAAACCTTCATCACTCACGCGGCATTGCTCCGTCAGGCTTGCGCCCATTGCGGAAGATTCCCTACTGCTGCCTCCCGTAGGAGTCTGGGCCGTGTCTCAGTCCCAGTGTGGCCGTTCACCCTCTCAGGTCGGCTACGCATCGTCGCCTTGGTGGGCCGTTACCCCACCAACTAGCTAATGCGCCGCAGGCCCATCCCCAAGCAGCAGATTGCTCCGCCTTTCATTCTCTCCTCAGGAGAAAAAAGAAATTATCCGGTATTAGCTACCGTTTCCGGTAGTTATCCCAGGCTTGAGGGCAGGTTGCCTACGTGTTACTCACCCGTCCGCCGCTAAGTCTGAAAGGAAGCAAGCTTCCTCTCAAACTCCGCTCGACTTGCATGTATTAGGCATGCCGCCAGCGTTCGTCCTGAGCCAGGATCAAACTCTCCAAATTGGTATTTAGAAAGAGCGATTGCTCATTTTGAAACATCTGACGAGAATTTACATTCTCATTTTTGGATCTCGCCGAAGCGATCTCCGATACTCACTCGTTGTTCAGTTTTCAAAGATCAAGCTCGTTGTCAGTGTCGATCAGCTCGTCACCAGCAACTTTTATAATATAACATGGATCAGACAACTATGCAACTATTATTTCAAAAGTTCTTGCTGAAGCAATACCATCAGCTCTTCCGCAGTATCCCAAACCAGAGGACGTATCTCCTGAAGATGGATCCTTAATGTATCTGCCTCATCGCTTCTGACTGTCCAGATTACCGGAATATTCAGTCCAAGCGCATAGCCCGCTGCCAGATACACCTCAGATGACTGGCCTGTGAGGTCCGCAATAACCAGCTTACTGTCCGCCACAGGCTCCAGCGAATTCGCAGCTTCGTTCTTGCTGGCAAGCAAACGGGGGAAATAGCCCAACTGCTCGATTTTGGCCCACAGCTTGTCCTGCCACTCCGCCTGCAGCTTCTCATCATCCGGCAGAAGAACGGTGCATTGCTGTAAGGTCCGGCCTCCTGAGGCAGCCACTGCTTCCTCCCACCCCAGGGAGGTCAATGTGAAGTTCATGCCTTCCCGGACTAACAGATTCTCACCTTGCAGCCTGTCAATAATATAGACCAGCTCCTGCAGATTGGGAGAGTATGTCAGATTGTAGCTGCGGGACAGGGGATGAATCACTACGGGCTCCCCGGGGCCACTACAATGCCTATATAGATACTGCAACAGCCGAGCTCCTTTATCCTCAGCCGTTACCGGAATACCCGGGGCATTCACAATATCCTCCAGATCGCCGAACGCAAGGATCACCTTCTCGCCACAATCCGTCTTTTCGCGGATATAACCTGAGATCAGATGCAGCATGTCCCGCTTCTGCTGGAACGAGAGCGCAAGAATTGATTCATAGCTGTCTCTAAGCAGGCCGTAGCTTCCGCCAGGAGAGCAGGAGCAGTCGATATACTGATCGTACTCACCGTCTGCTGTAATGCGGACAATCTGATCGCAGAATGCACAATGTTTCTTTTGCATAATTATCACCTCTTCAGAATAGCAGTCCCCCTACCTTACCAAGAATGTATTGAAAAGTGGACCGGAAATTCCTTCCTCCCCGACAGCTTGACATGCCTGATTTCGGAATTATGCCAAGGAGATTGCCGAAGCGGAGCATTCGAATTTCACTACATTTTAATTAAACCGCCAGCAGCTCAAGCTTAGATTTCCATACTGATAACTCCGGTGAAGCAGCTGCGCATTACGCCCCGGGTCTCCCGCTCCCATAGCGATGAGCAGCGGAATAAAGTGCTCACTCGTCGGGACCGCCATCTCCGCATAAGGAGCAAGCTCCTCGTATTGAAACAGCGCTTCTGTATCCCACGCTTCTACCTTCTCCTGAATCCAGCGATCGAACTGCTCGGCCCATCCGTTGATCTCATCCGAACTCCAGTTCAATCTCCGCAGATTATGAACGGTTCCCCCGCTGGCGATAATCAGCACATCCTGTTCACGCAGCTCCGCCAGCGCCTTGCCTATCTCATACTGCTGCGCATTAGGCAAGTCACGATTCACAGACATCGCCACAACCGGAATATCCGCTTCCGGGTAGAGGAGCTTCAGCACAGCCCATGCGCCGTGGTCGAGCCCTCTTTGTTCATCCCTGACATTCTTCACACCGCCCGCGGTCAAAAGCTTCTGAATCTGCTCCACGAGAGCCGGATCACCATGTGCGGGATACGTCATCTGGTACAGCTCATCCTGGAATCCGCCAAAGTCATAAATGGTATCATACGTTGCCGCCGCGCCCACTGACTGCACGGGTTCCTCCCAATGCGCTGAGAAGAGAACGATAGCTTTCGGTTTGGGCATATGGTCCTTGAACTCTTTTAACAGCTTGGTGTAGGCATTATCTTCAAGAACGATAGATGGAGCTCCGTGTGCAAAAAAATAGGAAGGCATCATAGTCAATCACTCCTTATTAGTGGTTAATGCGGCATCCTGCTTGAGCCATTGCAAGAAATCACGCTGGTTCTCTTCAGTTACGCCGTGGTCAGACGGATAGAGTCTGAAGTTCAACCGTTCGGTTTGCCCCTTCAGATAGGCGGCAGTCTCATGTCCAATGCTCACCGGGAACACCGAATCGTATTCACCATGTGAAGCGAAGACAGACACGTTCTTAAGGCTATGGAGCTTATACTCCATTTTCACAAATTCAGGAATATATCCATTCAGTGCTACAATCCCCTTCAGCTGATCCCCCATCGTAAGCGCAAGCGTCATAGACAGAATGGCCCCTTGGCTGAAGCCGAGCAAATAACGTTTGTCCGGATCGATCGGATACTGCTGCGCAGCATAGTGAATGAAGGTCTCAAGATCGCTGACAGCTTGGTCAAACATCTCGCGGATAGGGTTGCCCAGGCTTTTCAAATCATAATATTGATACCCCATACCCAGTGGCAGATTCCCGCGAACCCCGATAATAATGAACTCCTTAGCCAGCGGGGCCACCAGACCGAACATATTGCGCTCATCAGAGCCTTTGCCGTGAAAAGTAAAGATCACCGGGTATTTCCTGCCCTGCTCCAGCCCATCCGGTAAGTGAACATCATATGAATACTTAGGGTTCATCTTATTTCCCTCCATCCTGAAGATCACTTTTCAAATATTAGTTATAATAATATATTTTCTATATGAGTAATTTATCGCAATGCACATTGACTTGTCAACAATAAAATTGTTAATATGAAAATAAGTTTAGTATTACAAATATTATAGAGGTGTGAACCTATGGATATCGGCGCTACAATACGGGCAATTCGCAAGCGGAAAAATATCACCATCGCGCAAATCTGCGACACTACCGGCCTCTCCCAAGGCTTCATGAGCCAGGTCGAAACCAATAAGACCTCACCTTCCATCGCTACACTGGAGAATATCGCCCAGGCTCTGAAGGTTCCTCTTGCTTATTTGCTGCTAAAAAAAGAAGAACGCATGCAGATTGTCCGCAAGGATGAACGGAGAATCACCACCAGCGGCGCAGCTAAGCTAAAGGTTGAGCACCTCAGCTCCACCCAGAATGTACGCATGTCGATCGTCGAGTTCCCTCCCGGTGCCATGATTGGGGATGCCCCCCATGCGCATGAAGGGCAGGAGGTCCATGTCGTCATTAAAGGAACCATCTATGCGCAGCAAGGGGAAGATGGAGCTGAATTTACTGAGGGTGATTCCTTTAGCTGGAATGCCTGCACCCCCCATTCCGTCAAAAATACGGGAGAGGACACCGCGATTGTGCTAATCTCCATCTACACTGAAAGCGAAAACGGACAGGATGTCCTCTGAACAATCAAAAGCCCGTACTCTGGCCGGATAGGCGGAGTGCGGGCTTTTAATCACATATTCACTATCTCATTATATTCAGCATGCTTCTCAATCTCCGTCACGATCATCTGCTGATTGATCTCTTGTATCTTATAGGCCTTGGCCTGTTCTCTGGAGGAGATCACTTTATACCCATCATCTTTATAAATAATGGCGCAGTGATTCTCAATGGCTATGCCTGTTGTATCCATTCCCTTAACCATTTCCAAGAAATCTGCCTCGCGGTTGTCTTCATTATAATGAGGACAGTGAATCCCTGGTAAGATCCCCATCGCCTTCAATTTGATATAGATCTATTTCCCTTCATTATCGAACGCCTCTGAGTCACTATGACCGTATTCGTACCAGCAGATCGAACCCGCACTCATTCCTGACAGCACAACCCCCGAGTCGTACGCTTGCTTCAGCAAAATATCCACACCATGCTCCCGCCAGATGTCCAGCATCTTTCTCGTATTACCGCCACCCACATAGATTAAATCGGCGGATAAGATCATGTTTTCGATCTCTTCTGGTGCATATGTATTCTTCGTCAGTAGTAAATGCTGGACCTCACACCCTAAGCGGTCACCGTACACTAATTGAAAAGAGTCACAATACCCTTCCGCATCCATACTGGCTGTAGGAATGAACAACGCTTTGGGATTCTTTTTGTTCGTTAGATCTACAATCGTTTGATCGATTGCCAAAGTCTCCAATTCGCTAATCTCTCCTCCGCCAATCGCCACAATAATCCCCATCTTCATCACTCCTATTTATAATATTGAAGCAAAAAAAGAATACAAAAAAGTCCCGGATGCATTACGTCTTATTCAGACACACCGGGACTGACTTTGTTGTGAAAGTTATATAGGTTGGTTAAGATAATTCCCCCGCTGCCGCATCCCCTCAAACAGCAGGATCGTTGCGGCCATCGCGGCGTTCAGTGATTCGGCGCGGCCGGCCATCGGGATGAGGATGCTTTTGTCGACTAGACGGGCTGTCTCAGGTGAGATGCCTTGGCCTTCGCTGCCGATCAACAGCCACTGGCTGCCGTGAAAATCATGGGTGTAGCAAGAATCCTCCGCCGTCAGCGAGGTGCTGACCAGCAGCGCGCCGCGCTCCCGCGCCTGCGGCAGAATCGTGCCGAGCTCCCCCTCCACTACCGGGAGATGGAACATTGAGCCCATCGTAGACCGGATGGTCTTCGGATTGAAGAGGTCGGCGCAGCCTTGGCCGAGAATCACGCCGTCAGCACCGGCCGCATCCGCGCTGCGGATGATGGTGCCCACATTGCCGGGGTCCTGGACCCCGTCCAGCACCACAACCAGGCTCTCCTGCTTCGCCAGAATGGCCTCTATCCCCTTCTGCTCCTTCCGCACAATGGCGAACACCGGCTGCGGGGTGCCCGTGCTGCTGCACTTGGCAACCACCGCTGCCGACACGCCGATGACCTCCATACCCTGCACCGCCTGAAGCAGCGGCTTCAATTCAGACGGCATTCCTTTATCGAGGTCAAAGGCCAGGCATTCCACATCCGCTTCCGCCTGCAGCGCCTCCTGCACCAAATGAATGCCTTCTACGATATATTTACCGGACTTGTCGCGGTGCTTCTTCTCCTGCAGTCCGGCCCATTCCTTCACCCGCGTGTTCTGCGGCGACATAATTTCCATAGGGTCCTACCTTTCTGATGCTTACAGATTCCTATTGATAAGCCATTTCCAGCTTCGTCAGGTTATCCTTCCGTCCGACAATGACAAGGACATCACCATCGGTCAGGCGGTCCTCCGCTCTGGGGGATATATTCATTTCCTCGCCCTGACGGATCGCCATAACATTGCACCCATATTTGGCGCGTATGTCAAGCTCCTGCAGGTTCTTGCCCAGCATCGGTCCTGAGACCTTCATGTCGAGAATGCTGTACTCCGGTGACAGCTCGATGTAATCGAGGATGTTCGGAGAAGCGAGATGATGCGCCACCCGCATCCCCATGTCCCGCTCCGGGTAGATCACCTTATCTGCTCCGATTTTACCCAGCACCTTGCCGTGCAGCTCACTTTTGGCTTTGGCGATAATGGCAGGTACGCCCAGATCCTTCAAGATCAGCGTTGTCAGAATGCTGGCCTGAATATCCTCCCCGATGGCGACTACCACCACATCGAAGTTACGGATGCCAAGCGCACGCAGCGCCTCTTCATCCGTGGAGTCTGCAGATACGGCATGGGTCACAATATTGGAGATTTCCTGGGTGCGCTGTTCATCCGCATCAATGGCCAGCACCTCATAGCCCATCCCGCTGAGCGCCTTGGCCACACTTGAGCCGAAGCGGCCCATGCCGATGATCGCATACTGTTTTTTTGCCATTAAGCCTTGTCCCTCCCGCCCATATAATACATCTCACACAGTATAGCATAAGCCGTTATAAACTTGAATGTTCAGCGCTCCCGCAGGGCACCTTATAAGAAGGCTGCTTACCTGTCTAAGCCCCTGCTTTCGAAGTCAGTTTTGCGATGCTGATTCAGGAAGCAGATGCTCACAAAACTTTAAGGAGGCCGATTATGCCAGTCACCCTTGATTTGCGCCAGGCCATCATTCACAAGGTGCACGGCCAGTCCGAAGAAGGTCTGCGGGAGGTTATTGAGAATTCCGTGGACGGGCCGGAAGCCGCGCTTCCCGGACTGGGTGTCGTCTTTGAGATGATCTGGAAGGACCTCGACCCTGCGAAGCAGGACCGGGTTCTCTCTATGCTGCACAGACATCTGGACAAGCTTACCCCAGGGTCCATCACCTCCTAGAGGAGGCCCATCCCGTCAAAAACCTCCGCACCCCACCGTGCTGCTGCACAGGTGGAGCCGGAGGTTTTTTATAGCCTAATTGTACATATGCTTAACTGTTCATCTTACTTCTATTACACCCATCAAGGTGCAGTCTCCAGGAACTTCGCGGTCGGATTCTTCTCCATCGCGGTCCGCATAGCGTATTCGTTCTCGAACAGCACTACGTAATTACCCTTTTTGTCCGTAACCAAAGTGGAGTTGATCCGGAACTTGCTGGCATCCGGCTTGTTCTCATCCACGATCCAGCGTGCGAACTGGTAGCTCATGCGCTGAAGCTGCACGTCCACGCCATACTCACCCTTCATGCGGTATTCGAACACCTCGAACTGCAGCTGTCCGACTACACCCAGCAGAATATCGTCGAAGTTGACGGTACGGAACACCTGGATCATACCCTCTTCGGTCAGCTGGTCGATCCCCTTCTGGAATTGCTTCGACTTCAGTGCATTCTTGATGGTGACTTTGGAGAAAATCTCCGGCGAGAAGGTCGGCAGCTCATCGAATTCGATATCTCCGGCCTGACTGAGCGTGTCGCCAATCCGGAAGATGCCCGGGTCGAACAGACCGATAATATCCCCCGGATACGCCTCTTCAACAATGTCCCGGTCCTGGGCAAGGAACTGCTGCGGCTGGGATAGCTTGATGTCTTTGCCGGCACGTACATGCTTCACACTCATCCCGCGCTCGAACTTGCCGGACACGATACGCAGGAAAGCGATACGGTCGCGGTGTGCGGGATTCATGTTCGCCTGAATTTTGAATACATAGCCAGTGAATTTCTCATTCGTCGGTTCTACAGCACCTGCTGTACTGCGGCGTGGTTCAGGCTTCGGCGCAAGCTCCAGGAAATTATCCAGGAACGTCTGCACACCGAAGTTGTTGATAGCACTGCCGAAGAATACCGGAGTAATCTCCCCGCGCAGCACCTTCTCATAGTCAAAAGGATCGCCCGCTACATCCAGCAGCTCCAGATCCGCGCATAGCTGATCATGCAGGTACTCCCCCGCCATCTCACGGATAATCGGGTCGCGGTAGCTCTCCACCTTCTGTACTTTAATTACGGAATGGTCATCGCCCTGGAACAGCTCAACCTGATTCTTCATCCGGTCATAGACGCCGCACAGCTCACGGCCCATCCCAATCGGCCAGTTCATCGGCACCGAGCGGATGCCCAGCACATTCTCCAGCTCCTCCATCAGATCAAACGGGCTGCGGCCTTCGCGGTCCAGCTTATTAATGAAGGTGAAGATCGGAATGCCGCGCTTCGCGCAGACCTGGAACAGCTTGATGGTCTGTGTCTCCACACCCTTGGCTACGTCGATCAGCATGACCGCGCTATCAGCCGCAGTGAGCGTACGATAGGTGTCTTCACTGAAATCCTGGTGACCCGGAGTATCCAGAATGTTCACCCGGTGGTCCAGGTAATCAAACTGCATCACAGAGGACGTAACCGAGATTCCGCGCTGCTTCTCAATTTCCATCCAGTCACTGGTGGCGTGCTTGCTTGCCTTACGGGCTTTGACTGTACCTGCCAGACGGATGGCACCTCCGAAGAGCAGCAGTTTCTCTGTCAGTGTAGTTTTACCCGCATCCGGGTGGGAAATAATCGCAAAGGTTCTGCGTTTGTCGACTTCACTCTGAAGCTTATGGTCCGTTGCTTTATTCATTGCACATATCCCTTCATCTATAAATTCATGCTTACTCCTGCCTCTATTACCGGATCAATCAAATCGGACTATTCATGGATTCAGATCCTTTCCTTAGAGAATCAACAGAGAATCAACGTCTATTTCTTGAACGTAACGTTTACCATGTATAGGATCATCTATAGCGCTAGGCTTAGAAATCTTTATGTTGAAAGCATCCTTCTCAGTATAGCAAAATCCGGCAGAGATTATCTACAAAAAAGCGCCTGTAGTGAAATATCTTGTAATATAAATTCACGATTCATCAAAAAGATCCCCCCGCAGGCGAGATGCAGGAGGATCTGTAACAGTTCTTCTTCAGGGACTAGCGGTTAACCTGCCAGACCACATTGTCTTCATCCTGGCCGTTGACCGGCCACCAGTGGAAGCCTTCTCCGGCAAGCAATTGGTCGGCTTCAACCGGGCCCCAGGAGCCCGCAGGATAGGAAGCCAAGTCGTTGCTCTCTTCCTTCCACGCCTTGGCAATCCGGTCCACGAAGGACCAGGCCGAGGACACTTCATCCCAGCGGGTGAAGTAGGTGGAATCGCCGCGTGCAGCATCATGCAACAGACGCTCATACGCCTCCGGCGAGTTGATGCCGATCATGCAGCTCTGGCAGAAATCCATGGCCAGCGGCTGAATCTCGGATTCCGAGCCCGGCTTCTTCGCATTGATCTTCACGTAGATGCCTTCCATCGGATTGACGCGGATGACGAGCAGGTTCGGCTCGAGCTTGTGCTTCTGGCCCAAGTAGACGTTGGTCGGCATTCCTTTGAATTCTACAACCACTTCGGTGGTCTTCACAGGCAGGCGTTTGCCGGTACGGATATAGAAAGGAACTCCAGCCCAGCGGAAGTTATCCACGAACACACGGGCTGCGAAATACGTCTCTGTATTCGATTCCGGGTCCACTTTGTCTTCCTGGCGGTAAGCCGGAAGCGTCTTGCCCTTGTAGAGACCTTGAGTGTATTGGCCGCGGACTACGTTCTCGCGAACTTCATCAGCGGTCGCATAAGGACGCAGCGAACGTAGAACCTTGACCTTCTCATCACGGATATCTTCAGCCAGCAGACGGCTAGGCGGTTCCATAGCGATCATCGTCAGCAGCTGCAAAATATGGTTCTGGCCCATATCGCGCAGCGCCCCCGCATGATCGTAATACCCGCCGCGTTCTTCCACGCCCACCGTCTCGCCGAGTGTAATCTGAATGTTGGCGATATGCTTGTTGTTCCA
This sequence comes from Paenibacillus sp. FSL R7-0210, assembly GCF_038009085.1. Classification (NCBI taxonomy): domain Bacteria; kingdom Bacillati; phylum Bacillota; class Bacilli; order Caryophanales; family Paenibacillaceae; genus Paenibacillus; species Paenibacillus sp. FSL R7-0210. The sequence goes on along the minus strand of NZ_JBBPAR010000002.1, from coordinate 96,686 downwards.
CAATGGCTCAAAGAAGGCATTGGCGAACCGGATCACTTCAATATTCTGAACCATTTCCTTACCCAGGTAGTGGTCAATCCGGTAGATCTCCTCTTCCTTGAAGACCTGACGGATCTGTTCGTTCAGTTCCTCAGCGGATTCGAGATTATAGCCGAACGGCTTCTCGATGACCAGACGGTTCCAGCCTCTGGCCTGCAGCATCCCGCCTGCCTTGAGGTTGAAGGATACGCTGCCGAACAGCTCAGGCGCAAGCGCCAGATAGAACATACGGTTGCCCGGAATATGGAATTTCTCTTCCAGACGCTCCGTCTGCTCATTCAGCTCACGGAAGCCGTCAATATTATTGATGTCGAGTGACTTGTATTCAAAATGCTGTACGAACTCGTTCCATTCCGCAGCATCACCTGCCTGATAACGGCAGAACTCGCGGATGGATTCTTTCACATCTTCCCGGAACTCATCCTGGGTACGGGGACGCCGAGCCACGCCAATGACCGCAAAATCTTGGGTCAGCTTGCCTTCACGGTACAAACTGTAAATCGCCGGGAAAAGCTTACGCCGGGCCAGATCTCCGGTTGCACCGAAGATAAAGAATACAGCACCGGGTGTATGCAGTGCATCAAGGGTTTGATTTTCAGCCATGGCTCCTCATCTCTCTGTATGTAATATAGTTGACATTCATTCTCATCGCCTGGTATGAAACAACATACGACTATAGGCGTGATGTCATTTTATCATAATTGCACGGAGGATGCCATCACATTCCTGACAGTTTTTCTCGGGATTTCGCACTTTTCCATTACTCTTTCTTATGCCTTCACCGGATTACGCTTATATTACGTCATTTAACCTCAGTATTCGATTGTAATTAATGGCATTCCAAGGGTTATCCGGTTCTCGTCCGCGTTGACGTTCTTGTGAACTGCCAGCTGGAGGGCCAGGCTGTGGTTACCGCTGCTGACTGTGCGTTGAAGACCCGGCACACTATACGAATGACTGGAGGTGGAGATGTCGGCGTAACTCTCCTCTGCCCGAATACCGGGGAGCGGTACAGCCAGTAGCTGCTCCGTAGCAAGGAGTGCTGCCTGCGTTCCGCCCTGCTCCTTCGCAGGTGCCTGCAGCGAAGCATTCCATTCCGCAGCAATTCCCGCCTGCAGCATCGCCTCTCCGGCGGCCGCCGCTGCGGCCGGCAGCTCCGGGGAGCCCAGAAGATCCGCCGTCTCCAGCGTAACAATACAGTAGCTGCGCCCGCCGCCAAGCTCACTCCAGAACAGGGAGACCTGTGTACCTCCACTGAGCTGCGCGGCAGAACGCCAGGCCCGGTGCCCTTCCTCATCTGCGCTGCTCATTTCACCCAGCCCCAGCCGGGTGGCAAGGCTCTGTACGGCAGCTTCAGCAGCCTCTTCGCCGCTGTATTCCCCCTGCCATTTCAATACGAGCCGGAGCGGCGCGCCGGGAGCGGAGGCCTGTCCGCCCAGGGTGGTCAGCAGGGCAAGGGATTCCTGAAGCTCTCCGGCAGCTGTAGAAGCATCAGCACTCTGTACACCGCTTCTTCCTGCGGGTTCCGCGCTTCGGAATCCGCTCAGGAGCATCAGCGCACATATCCCTGCCAGCACCAACACCAGTATCCCCTTACTCTGCCCTTTATTCCCCACTTCGCATCTCCCTCTCAACCGATCTAGTAATCTACTAGACAGGTTATCCAATTTCAGAGAAAGATATACGAACGCATGCAAAAACACTTCCAAGATCGTCCGGGCGGACTCGCTTGAAAGTGCTCCATGGCTTCCATAGACCGTGCTTACTCCGCCAGTCCATTCTTATATGCATAAATAGCCGCCTGAGTCCGGTCTTCAACCCCCAGCTTGGCAAGAACATTCGTGACATGGAATTTCACCGTCTTGATTCCGATAATTAATTGATCAGCAATATCCTGGTTGGATTTGCCCTGGGCTAACAGCTTCAGCACTTCCATCTCGCGTTCGGTAAGCTCTTTGTAAGCCGGTGCCTCTCCTCTTGCATTGGAACGGAACCGGTTCATCATCTTGGACGCCACCTGCGACTCCAGCACGGACTGGCCTCTGGCGGCTGCCCGGATCGCATCTGCAACTTCGCTGGCCCGTGAGGTCTTGAGCAGGTAACTGAAGGCTCCCGCTTCAATCACCGGATACATCTTCTCATCATCCAAATAACTGGTCAACACAATCACCTTGCAATCCGGGTACAGCTTCAGCAGCTGTCTAGTCGTCTCGATTCCGTCCATGCCGTCCATCACCAGATCCATCAGCACCACATCCGGCGTATACTCCTGGGCCAGACGGATGCCCTCCTCGCCGCTTCCCGCTTCGCCGACGACTTCAATGCCATCCTCGGTGCCAAGCACCGCAGCAAGTCCGATCCGGACCATCTCATGATCGTCTACAAGCAGGACCTTGATTGCATTATCTTCTTCTATCTCCATCGTTACACCTGCCCCCTATTCATTGACTACCGGTACGGTAATATCAATCCGCATGCCTTTGCCGGGAGCAGTGATGAACTGGATCGAGCCCCCGATCTCTGTAATCCGCTCCTGCATATTCGACAGACCGTAAGAGGTCTGCTTGCTGTCATCCATCTCGAACCCGATTCCATCATCGCGCAGCGTGAGCCGGACGGTATCACCCCGGCGGTGCAGGCGGATCTCCATCTTCTCCGCTTTGGCATGGCGGAGCGTATTGGAGATAGCCTCCTGCACAATACGGAACAAATGATTCTCCACGCCCTTCAGCAGCTCTACTCCCTGATCCATCTCGAACAGAATATCAATCGGCACCTTGATCTTCAGTTCTTTAATCAGCTCCTGCAGACCTTCTTCCAGCCCCTTACCTTCCAGGTACACCGGTCTCAGGTGCAGCAGCAGCGCCCTCATCTCGGACTGGGCTACTGCAGACATCTCCTCGATCAGCGCGATTTGCCGCTGTGCCTTGTCGAAGTCCTTCTCCAGCGTCCGGCCTACTGCCGTTGCCGTCATCGAGATGGCGAACAGCTGCTGCGATACCGCATCATGCAGCTCCCGTGCCAGCCGCTGCCGTTCCTCGATGATTGCCGTGACCCGGGCCTGCTCGGCAAGCTTCGCGTTATTGGTGGAGAGCCGTTGCAGCGTATTAACCTGATTCTCCCACTTGCCGCTGATCCGCCCGAGCTGTTCCCCGAGCCGCCCCAGCTCATCGTTGCCCAGGTCCGGCATAGCCGGGGTAAGATTGCCTTTCTCCCAGGCGACCAGGGTAGCCCGCAGTAATTCCAGCTTGCGCTTGCTGCGGAAGCCCTGATAGAAGCCGTACCCGATTCCGAAAGCCATCGGCAACAGAATCAGCGTCAATCCTGTCCTTATGCCAATCCGCCAATCCTCGAACGGCCGTAGTAGCCCATATGTATACATAATATATGTAATAACGAGCAGCATGAACAAAGAGAACAGAGCTCCCTCACCCATACTGCGCGTTACCATATTACTGCTTTTTTTGTCCATGCCGGGAGCTCTCCCTTCTCTCTTGGCCCTAACATACTCTTAGGGGAAGCGTATGTCCAGATCCCCCATCAGATAAGAAATGTTAAACTTCACTTTATGCTCGCAGCTGTCATAGTTAGGTGACTTCCAGTTCAGCCGGTTCAGCATCCCCGTATCGCGGTTACTGCCGGACTCAATCGAGCCGAACAGTACGAATGCCTCAATCTCCACTCCGTAATCCTCAGACAGCAGAATGTCCACATCGCCAAAAATCCCCTGATACAGCATAATCGTCTCCTGCTCTTCCGCCATGGCCAGTGAAAGATCCACATCCACCTCGCCCAGCACATGCCAGGCGCTCAGACTGCGCATCACCCACGGCGAGAGATCCCAGTCGAATCTGGAAGAAAAGCTTTGCTTCTGCACAAACCCCGCCTTGCGCTGCATTCTTTTCGATTTGACAAAGAACATCCCCAGCGAAAGCAGGCAGATGCCAAGCACCAGCAGCAAATGATCCAGCAACAGCAGGACTGCTCCGACTCCCATTAGCTTATAACCTTGCTTGACCTTGCCCGACGTCGTCTGGTAGATTCCCAGCAGCAGGAACAGGAGTGCGACAATGGAGAAGAAGCCGATCCATTTGCCAAATATCATCAAGCAGCCTACACCAATCAATCCGATGGCAATCAAACGGTTCCGTTTATCCATTTCCGCACCTCCTGCACAGCATATCAATTCTTATATTTGAAGCAAAACTGACCTCGTAAGCCTTAGCTGAAGTATCGCGAAGCTACATCTTCAACATACTGCATCCGCTACAAAAGCCATACCGGTATGGAGAATCCATACCGTATGGCTTTACCTTGATCAGCATATCATATCCGGCTGCTCTTTAGGAACAGGGATTATTGTTCTTTTTTATTCAAAGGAGGGGCTGCAGGAGTTGAGTTCAGCTTGTTCTTGAGTGCGGCAAGCTGCTCCTCCACTTTCAGTTCCTTCTCAGGATCTACCGGCTTAGCATATGCGGTTGCCGAAGGGCTATACGGAGCGCGCATCACATCTGCTTCCGCTTCGAGCTGCATGATCTTTTCTTCCATGCGGTGGAAACCAAGGGAGGCACTTCCGCTTTCGATGGAATGTACGTTGCTGATCTGGGACATTTGCTTCTTGGCCTTAGCCATCTGAGCGCGGGATACCAGTTCATTGCGTTTGTTGCGCATTTTGTAGAACTCATCCTTCATATCATGAAGCTGCTGCACCAGTTCCTTGGCCTGTACTTCAGCCTGTGCGTGAAGCTCGCCATACTCGGTAAACTTCTGGTCGAAGTAGATTTTCTCTTCCAGCAGCTTGCGGGTAACTTCCTCCTGCCCGTTCTTCAGCGCAAGCTCAGCCTGTGCAGCACGTTGTCCGGCAACCTTGGCAGCTTCGTCCACACGCTGTTTCATACGGCGTTCATTAGCCATCTGCTTCGCTACCGTTACTTCAGCCTCATGAATCTCAGCCTCCATATCGCGCAGATACTGATTCAGCATCACAATCGGGTCCTCTACCTTATCCAACATATCATTTACCGACGCCTTAGTCATATCTTTAATCCGTTTGAATACTCCCATAATTTACACTTCTCCCTTCTCGTATTTAGCAAGTTTTTGTTTGAGCTCTTCCACTTCTTTTTGCAGTGCCTTCTTCTCGATATCCTTCATCATGGCATCCAGGCCGGAATCAGGAGCCGCATGAGCGCCTGCCTTCTCATAACCGGGATTGTAGCCCGGCTGTCCGCCATAGGGGCCATATCCCTGAGGTCCTTGGTGCGGAGCCTGTGGTCCGCGGCCATATTCAGGTCCGCCGGAGTAGGGTCCGCCGTACGGGCCGCCCGGCCCACCCGGTCCGGGACCGAAGGGATTGTACTGGTTAGGCTCCTTGGCAATCACCATTGCTGCGATAAAGTATACGAGAATTGTAGCTCCACCGCTAAATGGAATACTGATCACCAGCAGAATCCGGAACAGTGTAGAGTCAATGCCGAGAGTCTCGGACAATCCGCCTGCCAGCCCAGTCATTACTTTGTCTCTTGTTGAACGATACAATCGGGTCATACTACTACTCCTTTCTGCCATCATTGTTCAGCTTCTCCTTTAGACGGGCCATTTCTCTTTCGAGTACGGTTGCCACGGTCTCTCCGGCCTGCACCGCATATTCCTGTCCCATCCGGCGCAAGTCGCTCAGGCTTTTGGCTTCTAGCTCCCAGTCGTTCATCTTGTCTTCCAGACGGCCGAACATTTTGGGAACATCTCCGCCGCCATAAGCACCGGCTCTTTGATTCATGCGCTGCTGCAGCCGCAGCGACTCCATCCGTGCTGCATAGAACTGGCGTTTGCTATATACCGTCTGATACTCCATTTTGAGCTCGTTCAGCTGGGATTCCAGTTCGAAAAGTGATTGCTGGCTCGTCTCCAGCAGCCCGCTGTATTGCTCCAGCTTTTCCTCGTGGATAATTTTCTCCTGCAATGCCAGCTTGGCCAGATGATCTTCGCCTGCCTTGAGTGCGAGGAGCGCCTGCTCTTCACGTTTGTTCCTCATGGCGGTGGCCTGATTCACCTGCTGCTGCAATTGCTTCGTATGAGAAGCGTACTGCTGGTACAGCCGTTCGGCCTCCCCGATCTCTTCACGGGTTGAATGTAGAAATTGATCAATCAGCTTCACCGGATCTTGGCTCTGCTCCAGTCGTTCATTCAAGTTGGCTACGGTGATGTCCCTCATTCTGCGAAAAACACTCATGATTTCCTGCTCCCTCCCTGCTTCTTAATAAGTATGGACTGTGTGTATTAGTATGTTCTGCTTTGTTTGCCCCTGAGTACCGAGATGCCCCACACTACCAGAGCAATACCCAGCAGCGGACCGATAATCCAGGAAAGCTTGGAGATCAGGGACATGACACCGATGAACAGCACCACCCAGCCGATAATCTTGCGGCCGCTCTTAATTCCGTAGTATCCGAGCACCACCAGCACTGCCGGGAACAGGATACCGAAAATTCCTGAAATCAAGTGAGGCAGAATGCCAAGCAGCATTACCGCTCCGATTACAATCAGCGCAATCGCAAGTCCGTTACCTTTGTTTCTTTGCATTTGTTATCACCGCCTTTCGCTGCTCTCTTTCTTATACCCTTATTCTAGGGCAATCCCGCATCTTTCAAAACAGACTGTGGACGGTTTTATGTACTGGACCTTAGTCGGGGATGGTTGCAGGACTGGGGGCGGCTATATATCCTGAAAGTTTAGCATGCTGAAGAGAAAAAAAGGCTTCAGCGATGTAAGCAACAGCTCATGGATGTACAAATATGTAATGAAGATCGCTGCACTGGGGTTTGCTGAGGGAGATACAAGTAGTCCAAGGCTTTGTGGACAAGAAGTTCAAGGTGGATTTCTACCATGGAGATGCCTTTTTATTGTCCGACGAATCAAGACTGCACCGCCCCACTTGCAGGATATTCCAGGGTTGGCCATAATATTGGGTGAATGCCTGATTACTAAAGGAGTCATGCCCATGAAGACACTACTCATCGTTGAAGACGATCAAAGCTTGAACAAGGGGATAGCCCTGTCACTTGCCCATAATGAATTGCATATTGAACAAGCCTATTCACTGGCAATGGCTGATCAGATTATCTCCTCAACCCCAATCGATCTCATTCTGCTGGATGTGAACCTTCCGGACGGAAGCGGACTGGATTACTGTGAAAGAATCCGCGGAACCTCGCAGGTGCCGATTATCTTCCTGACGGCAAACGACATGGAACCGGATATTGTAACCGGTTTTGCTCTGGGGGCTGATGATTATATCACAAAACCGTTCAGTCTGATGATTCTGCGGGCCAGGGTAATGGCCGTCCTGAGAAGAAGTGATGCGCTTACCAGTGAGAGGATCGTTATAGGTCTGCTTGAATTTGATTTTGGCAAAATGGAGTACTTCAAGAACGGCCGGCCGCTGCTGCTGAGCAAATCCGAACAGAAACTGCTGCGCATACTGGTAACGAATAGGGGAAACATTCTGACCCGTGAGCAGCTGATCGACAAAACGTGGAGCCAGGAGGCGGTATTCGTGGATGAGAATGCACTAACGGTAGCCATCAAAAGATTGCGGGCCAAGATCGAAGAGGATCCCTCTTCGCCTCAATATATCAAGACTGTATATGGTTTAGGGTATACATGGACAGAAGGTCCTGTTCTATGAAGAGACAAGAACGGCTGCCGCTTAACCAATTGGTGAATCTGGCATTTGCTGCAGCTTTTATCATACTGGTGCTGGTATATGTGACTTGTATTATATTACTGGAGATCACTGGTTCATCGCTGCTTGGACTCTCTCTTCTATTCATAATCTGCATGCTGATCCTAGGAGGTGCCTGGTTCCGGTCGCTCCGGAATATGGTTACTTCTTTCATGGGAAAGGTAGAGACATTGGTAGACAATGCTACTCACGGGCGTGAGCCCACCTATAATTATGAAGAAACCCTGCTCTCCTCCATAGAACATAAATTAATGCGGTACATAGAGATTGCAAGAGTGAACGGACAGAATCTGAAAACGGAAAAGAACAAAATTAAAGAACTGATCTCCGACATCTCCCACCAGACCAAAACACCCTTATCCAATATTATGATCTACAGCCAGTTGCTTGAGGAAAGTCTGGTGAATGATGAACATGAGCTTCAGCTTGCTGTACAAGTTAAAAAACAGTCGGAAAAACTCGACTGGCTGATCCAATCCCTGATCAAACTGTCCAGGCTGGAGACGGGCATGATCTCCTTGCGCATGCAGCCTTGTCCTGTGATGCGTGCGGTTTCTGAAGCAGTCTCCCAGATCCTCATCCAGGCAGAGAACAGCCGCATCACTATCAGTATAAACTGTGAACCTCACATCACAGCGTGCTACGACCCCAAATGGACAACGGAAGTGTTATTCAATCTGCTGGAGAATGCTGTGAAATATTCAGAACCAGGGGGCAGTATCCATATCACTGCGGAAGCAAATGAGATGTTTATACGCCTGGATATCGCAGATACCGGCCGTGGAATCTCCCAGGAAGAGCTGCCCCAAATCTTCAGGAGGTTCTACCGGGGAAAGAATGTGTGCGATTCAGAAGGTGTGGGAATTGGGCTATTCCTGGCCCGGGAGATCATCACCGCTCAAGGCGGACATATGAAAGCTGCTTCTGTTCCCGGACAAGGCACTGTGTTCTCGATCTTCCTGCCGCTATTCTGAATATGTCCATTCCGTCAGATTTCAGACACTCTCCTGTTAGATTTGTCTGATACCTTGTAGAGGTGGATACAAACATACGCACAGGAGGAATATAACATGTCTATTCTACGAATAGAGAATCTCAAGAAATATTATGGAAAAGGAGAGCATACGGTCAAAGCCCTGGATGACGTGTCTATAAATGTAGAAAAAGGGGAGTTCGTGGCAATCGTCGGGACGAGCGGTAGCGGAAAAAGCACGCTGCTTCACATGCTTGGCGGTCTGGACCGGGCTACAGAGGGCAAGGTTTATGTCAACGGGCATGATATTTTTCAGATGAGTGATGAAAAGCTGACCATCTTCCGACGCCGTTCTGTAGGATTTGTCTTCCAGAGTTATAACCTGGTGCCGATCCTGAGTGTGCTGGCAAATATCGTCCTGCCCATTGAGCTTGACGGTGGCCAGATTGACCAGGAATATCTGAACCTGATCATCACAAGTCTGGGGCTTCAGGAGAAAGTTGGTAACCTGCCTTCTGCGCTCTCCGGAGGCCAGCAGCAGCGTGTAGCTATCGCAAGAGCGCTTGCCACCAAACCTTCCATTATTCTGGCCGATGAGCCCACCGGCAATCTGGACAGCAGGACCAGCCAGGAGGTACTTATCCTGCTGAAACAGCTCAGTGTCAAATTCGACCAGACCATTGTAATGATCACACATAACGAGAGCATTGCACAGATGGCGGACCGGATCATCCGCATTGAGGACGGCAGGCTTGCCGTGGGATCGGCGCAGGCCCACGGGGAGAGCCGTTTATGATCGCGACGAACAACCGGAAGACCATATTAAATCTGGCGATGACTAGCCTGAGAGCCAACCGGCTGCGGAATCTGGCTGCCATCTGCGCCATTATACTGACTACACTGCTCATCACCTCCATTTTCACCATGGCTCTAAGCATTAACCAATCCATGCAATACGCACAGATGAAGACAGTCGGAAGTGACTTTCACGGAGGGTTTAAATATCTTAGCCCGGAACAAGTGGAGACGCTGCTGAAGCACCCTTCCATTAAACAATCCTCTCTCTCCCTTAATTCCGGCATATTACATAATAAAGTGTTCGACCAGGACCGGGTTGAGGTGCTGCAGGTTGACCAGAATTACGCTGATCACGGCTTCATAGAATTTGTTGAAGGGGGATTGCCTGCCGGAGAGAATGAGGTTGCCCTGAATACCTGGGTTCTGGGCAAGCTAGGGGTGCAGCCGGAGCTCGGGAAGAAAATCACACTGCAGATCGATACCGGAGAACGGATCATTAACCGCAAATTCACCTTGTCGGGTTATTATGAAGCGGACAAGCAATTGGCGATGGCGGGTCTGGCTTTTGTCTCCAAAGCCTTTACCGATAAAAACCTCTCAGACATTGATCCCGTACAATCGAAGGAAAGCGGATCCTACGTAAACACCTCAGAACTGAGTGTCATGTTCAACAATTCATTTCATATTGAGAAAAAAATGAACAGGATTCTGGCTGATACGAGAATTACGGCTCCTATCGGGATCAATTGGGCCTACTCCAGCGTATCTTTGGCGGAAAATGTTGAGAATATCCTTCCATATGCCGCAGTTATCTTTATCATTATGCTTAGCGGCTACCTGCTTATTTACAATATTTTTTATATTTCGGTGGTCCAGGATGTGAAGTTCTACGGCCTGCTGAAAATGATTGGCACCACCCCGAGACAACTGAGGAGAATCATCGCTATTCAAGCCAGGCTGCTGTACCTCATTGCCCTGCCGTTCGGCCTTGGCTCCGGCTATATGACCGGCAGATGGGCTACACCTCTGACTACTTCGCTATCAGGGGAGGTTAAAGGAAATTCTCTATCATCCAGTCCATGGATATTTGCAGGGGCAGCCCTCTTCTCCTTCCTGACCGTGTGGATCGCAGCGCATAAGCCGGGCCGGCTGGCAGCGGACATCGCTCCGGTGGAAGCCGTTAAATTCTCAGGCGTTCAGAATAGCGGAAAAAGAACCCTCAAGCCATCCAGGCATGGAGCCAGACTATACCGGATGTCGTTCTCCAACCTGTTCCGGAGCAAGAAGAAGCTGAGCCTGATGCTATCCTCGCTCTTCTTAAGCATTCTGCTATTTAACACGATATTTACGGTGATCTCCTCTATGGATGTCAATAAATATCTCAGTGCATATATTCATGGAGATTATATGATTCACAACAAGGGAATTGTCCAGCAGGAGGGGGAACGCTCAGTCAATGAAACCGAGCTGTCCGAGGAACTGTGTGCGAAGCTGAAGCATCTGGACGGTGTGGAAAGTATCGATAAAGTATATTATACCCTCTTCTCTTATCCTCCGGATGATTCTGTCCGTGCTTCAGCCGAGTCTTCAGCCACTCCTTCTGCCCTTCCCGCCAAAGTTCACACCCAACTCTACGGGCTTGATTCCGGCTGGTACGATCTCGCTGATCAGGATATACTTGAAGGTCACTTTAACAAGGAACAATTCGATTCCGGAGATTACATACTGGTGGCGGAGACTCTTACAGGGCCAGGTGCTTATACAAGCTACTATCATCCCGGGGATACAATCAGCTATTCCGGATTGAAGAGGAGATACGAAGTGATGGCCGTGTTGAAATATAATGCTTTCTATGCAGCAACCAGTCAAACGTATTTCGGTAACGGCTACAATGCCTTTTTGCCTGCAGCCGAACTCCGGCAAGCCACTTTGGAGAGCGGGACTCCAGCAGACATCCTCTCGCTTACCCTGAATGCAGCCCCAGGCAAGCTTGACGAAACGGGGCAATTGATCAGGGAGGCTATCCGCCCGCTGGATGCTCTGCAGCTGAAATCAAGAGAAGATTACAGGGAGGAGTTAAGTGATAATATCCATATTTTTCAGATTATAGGGTATGGACTGAGTCTCGTAATTGCACTTATTGGCCTGCTTAATTACATTAATTCTGTCCTGACCGGAGTGATCGCACGCAGGCATGAATTTGCCGTTCTAGAGAGCATTGGAATGACCAAACAGCAGCTCAAGCGTATGCTCGTCTACGAAGGCATGTACACCGTGCTTCTCACTGCGCTGCTTACCTCTACTATAGGTGTGCTGCTGACTTACTGGACGGCAAGGGGTATTACCGCAGGGATGGCCTACATGGAATTCCGGATGATGTGGCTGCCGTTTATTCTGATCATCCCGATCCTGGCAGTCCTCTCTTATCTCATCACCTTAAGCGCCTATAAGCCGCTCGCCCGCAGCCCAATCGTCGAAAGGCTCCGTGAAATGGAATAAAGGCATGCTGAAACAGCCGGATGCTCTAATAGAGTACCGGCTGTTGCTGTTATAAGATATGAAATACAGTTTAATAATAGCGTACCTGAACAGTCAGCAGAATGTGGTTATTCGCTCTCAGTGTACCGACTGCTGCGGCGGTTGTATATCAAGCGCTGCTTGAGTAGCCGCCGGCTGTGGCTTACTTCGGAAAAGAGTCACCAAAACCACAGCCCCGATAATGATCACGGCAGCGATCAGGGTGTTCAAGGTAAGCTGTTCGCCTACCAGCAGCCAGCCAAGCAGCACAGCGACTACCGGATTAACGAAGGCATACGTGGAGACGAGGGTAGCGTCAGCATTCTTAAGCAGCCAGATATAAGCTGTATAGCCGACAATGGAGCCGAAAGTGATCAGGTAGGCCAGAGCCAGGTACGAGCGCATAGAAATGCCGGAGAGTTCAATCCTGGACCAGTCGCCGGTAAAATAAGAGAATATCACCAGCAGCGCGCCTCCCGTTAGCATCTGCGCAGCTGTCGACATCAAGGGTGAACCTGGCATGGTTGCGCTTCGGGAGTACATAGACCCTGCCGCCCAGCTTATGGAAGCTGCCAGCAAGGTAATAATGCCAATCATATCGGTAGCGGTACCGCCCTCTCCCTTCCCCGGCTGGAAGACCAGCACGGCGATGCCGAGCAGTCCAAGAACAATTCCTGCGATGACTCCGGTATTCGGCCGTTTGCCGCCGCGTCCAAGCCAGCCCATCAGCATCATCCAGACAGGCACCGCCGCTACGATGAGCGAAGCGATGGAGGAAGAGACTCTTTGCTCTGACCAGGCTACTACCCCGTTGCCCCCAAGCAGCAGCAAGGCGCCTACAATCGCGGAGGATCGCCATTCACGCCCGGCGGGACGCTTCGCTCCGCTTACTCTGGCAATGAGGTACAGGACCACACCTGCCGTGAAAAAGCGGACCCCTGCCATCAGAAAGGGCGGCATCGTCTCGATGGCAATCTTCATGCCGACATAGGTGCCTCCCCAAAATAAATAAACAAATAAGAGTGCTATTCCCACCACATATAACTGATTCATTTTCCCCTTATGCTTCAAGCCGCGTCATCCCTTTTCCCTAAAAACAGGTTTATGAGGGGTCTCCCGTTCTATCATTTATAAGAACATCCCCTGGGCAATATTATAGCATGATCCCTCCCCGTACATTGACTAATCGTTAGAGTATCTCAATGTTAGCGGCTGGTTCTCGTCAAGCCCTACTTTCTCAATATCTCCCTCTTCAATAGTATTATTAACAAAAAGTTTCCAGTGCTTCTCTTTATCATTTTTTATATCACCTACCTTAATTATTTGTCCATTCTGATTTTTTTCGATTAGCATCCCCTGTTCAGCATTGTCTGAAATGGCCTGAAGTGCTTTCCAGACTGTGGGGTTATCATCAATAATCTTAACGGTCTGAAGAAACAAAATATCATCTTCATTATAAATAACTACATTAACTTTTGTTTCCACATCTCCTTGACCTGTGTATTTTACGCCATGATACTCAGGAGAAATCCCATCCCCCTTTTTACTTCCGCATGCTGTTAACGATAATGCAATAACCATTACCACAACTAATATACTGTAAACGGGTTGTGTAGAATTCACTTTAGGTTGAAACACTATTATTTCCCCCTCCAAGATTATATTAAACTATTTGCTGTCCCTCGCTCATTCACTAAACCGGATTCGTTCCATCAAGCTCTCCTTGCTTAAGCGCCACTGCATGTAGAAGGTAGTCCCTATTTGAACTGTGAAATAGGCGAATAATAGGGTTAGCATGGCTGTCATTGGCAGTTGATATTGGACATAGGCGGCGGATTGCTTGAAAATTTCAACACTATAATATCCTACTGGTATACCCAGTGAAAAAGTGAATAACAGACTAATTAGAATAACCATTAAGCCTTCGCTGCCTAATTGTAAAATCAGCTGACTCCGTGACAATCCGATAGCTTCAATTAAGCTAATTTCCCGCTTTCTAGAATTCATACTCGTTAAATTGGAATTTATTAAATTAAATATGCTAATAATCATCAATGCTGAAATAAGACCATTAGCCGCCAACTGAAGCACTTTCTTCATCCCATTGAACTCTTGATATATTTCTTGAAAAGAAGTGAATGTTATTCTTCGATCGGCATTTGCAATCCCTTTGAGGGTTTGCTCTACCTTCCCTTGTTGGCCTTGATCGACTAAAACACTAATCTGCTTAATACGTTGATCTAAGTCCAATCGCTTAAACAGGTTCTGATGCGCAATAAGAGCTCCACCCTCTGAAGTACTACCTTTATACGTAACATAATTGGGCAATACACCGACAATAGTGAATACATGTTCTTTCTTTCCTTCTCCATACTTTGCCAATCGTATTTTATCACCCACTTTGTACCTTCCATCTTCCGCGACCGCAATGAGATTATCACCATTTCTCAGTTCTGTAAGCATAGAATCATCTTTCCCGAGCATCTTGAGTGTATTTTTCATTAAGGCATCATCGTAAGCATAAATATCCGTTCGAATTTCCGGGTTTTTCATACTCGCCATGTCCTTGAGATGAAGGTTTGCATCTTGTTTGTTATAGATCAAGACATCATACATTTCTGTTAATACTGTCTTGACACCAGTAATAGCATCTACTTGGTTTATAACTTTGTTATTTAACAGATCTAGGTTTACATCAGTTCCACGGTAAGCAGCAGTACTTAATTTATAATCACCAGGCACCATACTTCCAGCCATATTATTAATATTAATACTACTAAGAATACTCCAAGTGACCACAAAAATAAGTCCTGTCAGGGTAATCGATGTTATGGTAACCCAAGTGCGTTTACGGTATCGGATCATTTGTGCCAATACCAGAGCAAAACCGCTAATTGAGTTTTTGAATTTTTTTTTGGTCTTATGACTTCTCTTTCCCAAGTCTTCAGCGGGATTATAACGAATAGCTGCAATCTCCGTAATTTTTCCTACTTTTTTAGCAGGAATATAAACAGAAAATACAACGAGAATCAGACCTGTAATTAAAGCAATACAAGCAATGTTAGGAGACAGTTGAACATATAATTCGGAGCTACCACTAGCCATATTTCCTAAGAAGGGAATAAATGCTGCACTTCCCCCTACCCCCAGCAAAAGCCCCATAAAACTCCCAACCAGCGAAATCATAAGTCCTTCCGTAAGAATCATCTTTCGCAGTTGATTAGGAGTCATTCCTATTGCTTTCATCATCCCAAATAAACGGATCTGTTCTGATATATATATATTGAATATGTTATAAATAACCATGGCTGCACTAATTATAATTACAAACACAACAATGGTTACTTTCAGAATAGATAACGGATTCTGCTCATATGCGCCATTGTAACGTTCATTTATTTGTATTTGATCATCTTTTAGCTGAGAGCCCTCACCAATTTTGTGAGCCGTAGATGAAGCATTAAAGTCTGAATTCAAAAGAGCAAATAGAACAACATCCGGGTTAGGACTATATTGCCTGGAAAGGTTTTGAGAAATAAACATTAGACCAGCTCTAACCGTTTTACGTACGGCGATATCATCAATAATGCCAACTAGCTTAAATTTTTTTGTTATATGTTCTGTTTCCCCTGCATTCATAACTTGCAAATTCAATGGAATTACTACTCCTATGTTAGGAGAAAAGCCAAGTTCCTCAATTACCCATTTATCCAATACAATTTCGTCGTCAGTGACCGGAGCCCTCCCTTGCATTAATTGAATCAGTCCTTCATTAATTCCCTCTATATAACTTATAGCCATATTAATATTCAATTTTTCAAACGTGTCCGACTTAACATTTTTACTGATATAGGAAACATAGTGCTTTTTTATCTTCGGATTATTCTCAAGAGCTTGTTGCTGCTCCGGCAACAAATGCTCATACTGCACATGATAGGCACCTAGCTCATTAATCGCTTCACGCTTGCTCCTCTGGTCGTCAGAGTAAAAATAAGTCAGCACCACAAAAATTAAGGCTACGGCTAAAGCAACTGTACCTACAGTCAATAAGGTCCGGCTTTTGTGATGACGTAGATTTTTCAGGGATACATTGTGGACAGTAATCGTATTTTTCATCCTTCTACCTCTACTGCTATGGAACCGTCCACCACTCGAACAGTCCGACCTGCAAGCTTAGCCACTTCGTCATTATGCGTTACAACAATCAAAGTCTGGTTATATTTCTCTACGGATAAACGCAGCAAATCCAAAACGTTGTTGCTAGAACGGCTATCGAGATTTCCTGTGGGTTCATCTGCGAGCACAATAGCCGGTCTAGCTGCCAATGCACGGGCAATTGCCACCCTTTGCTGCTGGCCGCCAGACAATACTGTGGGCAGACTGGCCCGCTTTTCATAGATCCCCAAAGTATTTAAAATATCTTCAATATAGCTAACATCTGCTTTCTTCCCATCCAGCCCAATGGGTAAAATGATGTTCTCCCACACATTAAGTGAGGGTACCAAATTAAAAGCCTGAAACACAAATCCGATTTGGCGGCGGCGAAACACTGCTAGTTGACTCATTGGCAATGTATAAATGGAAGTCCCATTTATGATGACCTCACCGCTTGTAGGAGCATCCAACCCCCCAATGATGTGCATTAATGTACTTTTGCCTGCACCAGACTGTCCAACAATAGAGATAAACTCACCTTTCGCCACTGAGAAATCAACATTGTGGATTGCCTTCACTTGACCTTCTCCACTTCCATAATATTTACATAATTTCTTTCCTTCCAGAATCATATCGGCGCCTCCCTTTATACGTGGATACAAAAATATCCTCCCCTAAGTGGTTCTCTAGGAAAGGATATCCAATAGTTATCTATTATTTATCAACTTTGGTGCAGCAAAATCGAAACTTTCACACAGGCGCCACCTGACTTATTGTTCGTTAGCTGAATACTGCCCCCTTGCTTCTCAGCCAGTACCTTGCAAATATTCAACCCCATGCCATAATGGCTCTCCTCAGCTTCCGCCTTGCTTGTATAAAATGGCGTGGTAGCAAGCTTCAGATCCTGACTTGAGAACCCTTTGCCATCATCACTGACTGTAATTGAAAAGAACCCCTCATCCATTTCAAATCGTACAGAAATCGTCAGACTCGCATAACGAAGGGAATTGGCAATTAAGTTTTCGTATATCCTGGTAACCATTCCTGTATCAATGTTCAACGATTGTTCAGCGATTTGATTTTCAAATGATAATTCCAATGAATGTTCCCGTGCCAGAAATTCAGCCAAACTGCTTAGTTGTTTCAAAAAAACGGAAACCTCTACTTGGGTCCATGCTACCGAGATATCTTCGAGTTTTTGGGCCTCGCCCATAATTTGCACATAATTCTCCAGCCGTAATATATGTATACTCATAGTTGTTATCGTATCCAGCAGCTTCTCCTTGCTTATTTTACCTTCTGGAAGATATCTATTTAAAAAGTCAGTGTATCCGCGCAATACGGTCAGTGGTGTCCGCAAATCATGTGAAAAAGCGGCATTTAACTGTTTTCTGTCCTCTATAGAACGCCACATCTGACGGTTGTTATCCTCCAAAGCAGCTCTCATGCTCTCAAAAGACCTGCACAACTGCCCCATTTCATCTTCGCTATATTGCAGAATATGAAAATCCAAGTCATTATTGGATATTTTAGCAGAAGCTTCGCGCAAAATCCCAATCGGTTGTTTGAGCTTATGGTGGTAAAACAACAAAGAAGCCGCCAGGGTAGCTAGCCCAAAAAATATCAAAATGGACCAGGAGTCCAGAAAACTGCATAACTTAATAATCTGTTCATCTGTATAAGAATAATCTGTATTAAAATCCTTCATGTTATAGATAATGGCTGGGTTCTCAATGTCCGCTGAGGTGTAAGAGTCGTTATACTTCAGAAACATATTATTACGTATCTGGCCTGCCCCAGTAATAGTAATCACACTAAGGAGTCCGGCAATAAGTACAAATACAAGCATATAGATCATAAATGTCACCCTAATGGATAAGTTACGCCAACCTTTTATTACCCTACCCATTTATAGCCCACACCCCATACTGTTGAAATGTATATGTGATCACTAACCTCATTAAATTTAGACCGAATTCTTCTGATATGCTCTGCAACAACGATGCTATCCCCTTCATGATCCAGGCCCCAGACTTTTTCATAGATATGTTCTTTATCAAAGACTTGACCGCTGTTCATGGACAACAACTCAATAATACCAAATTCTTTCTTGGCAAAAGAAAGTGCGCGTCCTTTGTAATACACCCCTCTGGCGGAGTAGTCGATCACTAAATCATCTGAAAATCTGGTTTGTGTCTTAACAGATTGTCTTCGTTCACGGCGCAGATGTGCCTCCACCCTGGCTCCAAGCTCATCAATGCTGAACGGCTTCACAATATAATCATCCCCACCCACTCGAAAGCCATTAATTTTATCTGACTCTTCCACTTGCGCAGTCAGGAATATAATAGGGCAGGATACGAAATCCCGTATACGAGTGCACACCTCAAGACCATCAATCTCCGGCATATTAATATCCAGTATAATAATGTCTGGATTATACACTACTTTGCGTAATGCCTCCCCGCCGCTCCGCGCGGTTAAGACCTTATAACCATTTATCTCAAAATAATCTTTCAGCAGATTAACTATATCCGCCTCATCATCAACAATAAGAATTTGATTATTCATAGCTCATACTCCGCCTTCCTCGCCGGTACTTCCCCGTTCCCCGCCGAATATCGCTCCTTCCGCAAGCCCCGACACGAACCGCTGCAGCCAGGCATAGTACTCGGCCGCGTGCTCCAGCTTCTCCAAATCTCTGAGGCAGGCCTGCCGCTCCTCTTCGGGTGTGTCTGGTGCATAGGCCAGTGCCTGGAGGCCCGGGACCCCGGCTCCCATGGCTTCCTGCATCACATCGATCTCCCGCTGAAGCTTCAGGGTGAAGAAGTTCCGGAAGGCCTCGAAGAAGTCTGTCTCCGCTGCGTACAGTTCCTTCCGCTCACGCTTCTCCGGAAGCTTCGTGACCATCCGGGAGGCGATCAGGGAGCGGACTCCGTAGCTCATATTGCTTTTACTCATATTCATGACCTGCTTCATTTCCTCCAGCGTCATCGGCTTGTCCTCGAAGAACATCACTCCGTACAGCTGGCCGAAGGAATAATTCGCTCCATATAAATCCATGGTCTGGGCTATGGCATCGATCACCGGGCCGAGCAGCTGCTCCCGGGGCGAACGGTGCGGATGTTCCTCGCCGAATGCGGCCTGCTTCATCAGGTGGCACCTCATTTTCACATAGAATCGTTCTCTCTACCTTACACAATACCGCAGCTTTACCGCAATCATCCTACAAATTTTACACAAAATCCGACCGGGTTTTACCCCCGCTTGACCACAAGCCTGCCTCATGAGTGTACAATTTTTTTTGAACAGAGGAGCTGTCCTCTGCATTATACCGCATCAACCAATATGAATGAAATGGAGAATATGGACGAAAATGACACGTTCAAAATTATTCAGCGGCTTGAAGCCCGTGCTGTTCACTCTGCCGGCCATGATTCCTTTCGCCGTATTCTGGCTCGCGCCGCTGCTGTATGTGCTGTATCTCAGCTTCACGGAATGGGATTTCATGAGCCCGGAGAAAACCTTTGTCGGCTGGCAGAATTATACCGATCTGCTCAGCAACCCCGCTTTTTACAAAGCGCTAAGGGTGACCGTTCTCTTCTGTCTCGGCAGTGTGCTGCCGGTGATCCTGCTGGGACTGGGTCTGGCCCTCCTCATGAACAGAAAGCTGAAGGGCTCAGCCCTCTATCAGATCCTGCTGTTCTCGCCTTGGGTGACGCCGACCGTCGCTGTGTCTATCGTCTGGTCCTGGATTTATCAGCCTGAAGCCGGGCTTGCCAATGCGGTGCTGAACTTCTTCGGCCTGGATTCCATCGGCTGGCTGCAGGACCCCAAATGGGCATTAACCGGCGTCCTGCTGGTCACGATCTGGAAGTCGGTCGGCTGGGCAATGATCTTCTATCTGGTGGCGCTGCGCAATGTACCTTCCGACCTGCTGGAAGCCGGGGAGCTGGACGGGGCAAGTCCGGTGCAGAAGTTCCTGCGGATTACATGGCCGCTGATCTCGCCGACTACTCTTTTCTTATTCGTGGTGCAGTTAGTCTCGGCACTTCAGGCCTATGACCAGATTAATGTCCTGACCCAGGGCGGCCCGTCCGGCTCCACCCGCACTCTGCTCTATCTGTATTATCAGTCCGCCTTCGAATCGTTCCAGATCGGAGAGGCTTCTTCCGTAGCTGTCGTTCTGGTCTTGATCTGCATGCTGCTGTCGGTCCTCTCTTTCGGAATCAGCAAGCGGACCACTCATTATCAATAGAAGCTTTACTATCAGCCCTTAAGGAGGTCTCACCGCTTGCCTATATTCACAACTATCAGCAGGCTGGTCCGCCAGATTTTTTTCGCCGCGCTTGCTCTTCTGATGGCCTTCCCGTTCTATTGGATGGTTACGAGTGCCCTCAAGACCAATGATGAGATCTGGCGCTCCCCGCCCACACTCTGGCCTGAGGTGCCGCTGTGGGGCAACTTCGCCGCTGCCTGGAACGAGGCGCCGTTTGCCAGATATATGGGTAACAGTATCTTCGTCGCTGTCTCCATTGTCCTCCTGCAGACAATCAATTCCGGGATGATGGCTTATGCGCTGACGCATATGAAATTCCGCCTGAAGGGCGTTTTTGCCGGAGTGATTCTGTTCGGTTATATGGTTCCTGCAACGGCAGTCTACCTGCCCGGATACCTGGTCCTCTCCGAGTTACACTTGCTGAACTCCTATGCGGGCCTGATTCTCTCCAACTGTGTGAGTATCTTCTCGATCTTTCTGATCAGGCAGGCCTTCCTTCAAGTCTCGCATGAGCTGGTGGAGGCCGGTGAAGTGGACGGTGCCTCGCATATGCGGATTCTATGGACGATCCTTGTGCCGGTCACAAGATCCTCATTCGCCGTACTGGCGCTGATTACCTTCATTGACCAGTACAACAATTACTTCTGGCCGATGCTCATTACGAAGGACCCCAGCCTGCAGCTGGTCTCGGCCGGTCTGCGCAGCTTCTTCGTGGAAGGAGGTGCTTACGGACTGAAATGGCCGCTCATCATGGCCGCCAGTGCCTTCACGATTGCTCCGCTGCTGCTAGTCTTCCTGCTGGCGCAGAAAACGATAATGCAAAGTGTCAACATGACCGCAGGCTCAAGCAAAGGCTAAACCCTAAACTTCAATACCCAAGAGGAGAATGATGATGAACGTATCAAGTGGAAACAGCTTCGCCGTCCTTTTAAAGGACCGTACCGTTCCAGCGAGAAATTCTTCTATTTTCAAAAGGTTGTCTGCAGTATCCCTGATCGCCGGACTCTCCGTGCTCACCGCTTGCGGCGGAAATGCCGCTCCCAACAATGCAGTCACAGCGGACGGAGCAGCTGCCGCAGTCCCTGCTGCCAATGCCGCTCCGGCTGGAGGCGCACCGGTCACGATTGAATTCTGGTATGGGCTCGGCGGCAAGCTGGGTGAAAATATGGAATCGCTCATTCAGAAATTCAACGCCTCCCAGCAGGAGGTCATCGTCAAGGGAATCGTGCAGGGGGATTATACAGAGACCGAACAGAAGCTTCAGGCAGCGATTGCTGCCGGGCAGGTCCCGGCGGCGGTCCTCTCCTCCAATATCGATTGGGCGCGCAAGGGTTATTACGCCGCGATGGATGAGCTGATTGCCGGGCAGCCGGACTTCAATAAAGAGGATTTCGTCCAGACCTTCCTGAACCAGGGCCAGGTTGACGGCAAGCAGTATTTCCTCCCGATGTATGGATCGACCCAGGTGATGTACTACCGTAAGGATGCTTTTGCGAAGAGCGGCATAGACGCCAGCCAGATTAAGACCTGGGAAGACCTCGCTGCGGCCGCAAAAAAGATGACTGTCTCTGCAGGCGGCAAAACCACCTTCTACGGCTGGGAACCGATGTGGGGCTCCGGCAATATGATTGATGCCGCTCTCAGCAAAGGAGGCAGTATTCTTAGTGAGGACGGCACCAAGGTCACGATTGATTCCCCGGAGTGGATCGACGCCTGGGAGTTCTTCCGCAAAGCAATTCATGAGGACAAGACGATGCGCATTCATTCGGGCGGGCAAGGCTGGGAGTACTGGTACAAGACGATTGACGATGTGATGAAAGGCCAGGCGGCCGGATACACCGGCTCCAGCGGCGACCAGGGCGACCTCGATTTCAGCGTCGTCTCCGCTATGGAGCAACCGGGCTGGGCTGGAGCCGGCGAAGGCAAACCTGTCGCGGGGGCGAGTATGGCCGGTATTCCTGCCAAAGCCGGAGACGCCGAGAAGCAGGCAGCGATGAAATGGCTAACCTACTTCACAAGCTCCGAGAATACCGCGTTCTGGTCCATCAACACCGGCTATATTAGCGTCCGCCAGTCTGCGCTGGAAGATCCGGCATTCGTCGCCTTCAGTGAGAGCAATCCGCAGATCAAAATCCCGCTACAGCAGGCGGCTCATGCTTCCCCTCCGTTCCAGGACCCGACAGGCGGCAAAATTAATGATGCCTTGACCATCGCTGCGGATAAGGTGCAGATTGAGAATATCCCTGCAGCCGAGGCGCTGAAGGAAGCGCAGCAGACGGCTCAGGCGGCACTGGATAAACTGAAATAGAACGGCTGAACAAATTTCTATAAATGAAGGGGGACGCTGCGTGATTGAGCTTAACACTCCGCAAGGAAACTATCCCATATCGGCCATCCTGTTCGACAAGGATGGAACCTTACTACAGTTCGTATCCCTCTGGGGAAGCTGGGGTGAGTGCTTCCTGGACCAGTTCACCTGGAAGCTTGAGCAGCGCGGACTAAGCTTCCCTGAGCAGCACCGGGCCTCCCTGCTGGGAACGGTTCATGATGCCGCAGGGAAGATCACCGATTACGACCGCAACGGTCCGCTCGCCATGGGCACGATGAGCGATCTGTACGCCATTGCGTCCTGGCAGGGTTATTCTCTCGGCCTATCCTGGGCCGAAGCGGTAGAACTGGTGGACTCCTGCCGGAATGCAGCGGATGCGATGCTGGAGCAGAGCCGTCCGGTCCGTCCGCTTCCCGGGCTGGTGCCCTTTCTGGACGC
Organism: Paenibacillus sp. FSL R7-0210; assembly: GCF_038009085.1. Lineage (NCBI taxonomy): Bacteria > Bacillati > Bacillota > Bacilli > Caryophanales > Paenibacillaceae > Paenibacillus > Paenibacillus sp. FSL R7-0210. Next base: position 73,417 of record NZ_JBBPAR010000002.1, on the reverse strand, counting down.
GTGCGCAGCCCAGGGTATGCCTATGGCCGTAGTGACTGCCGACGAAACGGCGGCAGCCGAGAGTCATCTGCGCTGGCTGGGCATCCACCAGTATTTCACCGCCGTGATCGGCACAGATCAGGTGGAGCGGGGCAAGCCCTTCCCCGACATGGCGCTGCTTGCCTGCGGGCGGCTGGGGGTATCTCCGGCTCAAGCCGCCGTGATCGGCGATACGAACGGAGATATGCGGATGGCGAAGGCAGCGGGCGCTGCGGCAGCCATTGGGATTGCTGGCGGAATTACCGCCGGGCTGGCGGCAGACACGCGGGCTGCCGGGACTCTTTTGCCGGATGCAGATTGTATCGTGTCCTCTTATGCGGAGCTTGGCGTACGAAGGATGGTACGATGAAGGCCGAAGGGGCCATGGCCTGGGTATTTCTTGCCTTAGCTATTGTCTTCGAGCTATCCGGAACGGTCTCCATGAAGCTGTCGCATGGCCTCACCCGGCCCTGGCCCTCTGTGCTGATGTTCGTATTCTACGGAGTCAGCTTCACCTCACTGAGTGTCGCCCTCACCTCCATTAAGGTTGGAGTCGCTTATGCCGTATGGTCCGGGGCGGGTATCCTCCTGATTTCTCTGGCAGGGGCATTGTTGTTCGAAGAGCGGCTGACGGGCCCCTCCCTCCTATGGGTGACTGTGATTGTAGCCGGAATTATTGGTTTGAACATTAGTACCAAGGGGCATTAGCCTAACGAATATAAAATATTTCAAGGAGGCTTCGCTTGCCTATGAATACATTTGCCACACCCGACGTTACTGAACCGCTGTTGACGTTCCAGATTATTACCGACACCCATGTCACGGCCGATCCCGAGCATGAGTACAATCAGAACTTCGGACGGGCGCTTGAGGATATAGCGGGACATACTCAAGGCAGCAGCGGAATCATGCACATTGGAGATATAACAGACAATGGCTTCCCGGAGGAGTACGAGGAGGTCCAGCGTATTCTTGAGCTGCATCAGGCGTCCTTGCCGCAGCTTCATTACACCTTGGGCAACCATGATGTCGGCCTCGGGCATTGGGAATCCCGCCTTGCGATGTATACTTCCCGTATGGGGATGCCGGGCCCCTATCATGACCACTGGATCTCAGGGTATCATTTCATCTTTCTCGGCACAGAGGAAGGGCTGCCTACGTTCTGCAGTCTATCCGCTGAACAGCTGCAGTGGCTGGACCGCAAGCTTGGTGAACACGCACCGGACAAAGCGAAGTCTAACGGGCAACTGCAGAAGGACCTGGAACAGACTCACCTGCCGGATCAGCCCGTCTTCCTCTTCCTGCACCAGCCGCTGAAGGATACGGTAGCCGGTTCACTGGAATCTCAGGAATGGTACGGGGTAACACAGGATCAGGAGCTGCGCACTATTCTGTCGCGGCATCCGCAGACCTTGCTGTTCACCGGACATACCCACTGGGAGCTGGAGGTCAGCAACACGATGTTTCCCGGCAACGGGCAGACGGCTACAATGTTCAATGCTGCTTCGGTGGCCTACCTCTGGACGGATGCAGATGAACACAAGAGCGGCAGCCAGGGCTATTATATAGAAGTCTATGCTGATAAAGTGCTTGTGCGGGGACGGGATTTCACTACCGGAACCTGGATTGAAGCGGCGCAATATGAGGTGGCGTATCCCGTTATCGCTCTACGGTAAATTAGGGAATCATTGATGTATCAAGCAGGAGCAATGTGCTTCCTGCGCAACAAAAGACGGCCCTCTCTCCCAAGAGAAGGCCGTCTTTCGTTTACTTCGGTATAGGAGTCAATCCGTTTATCTTCTATTTAAAAGCAGGCAGCGCGATGTCCGCGTAATTATCCTCCAGGAACTTCTTCACTTCCGGGCCGCTGATCGCCTTCGCCAGCTTCTGGATGGCTTCGGAATCCTTGTTGTCCTCACGGGCAACGAGGGTGATGGTGAAGGCGGAATCTTCACGCTCGGTGATCAGCGCATCCTTCTTCGGAGTCAGACCCAGCGGGCTCGCGTAGGCTGGCGTCATCGCTACCAGATCCGCATCATCCAGCATCCGGGCCAGCATCAGCAGATCGACCTCCTCGAACTTATAGTTCTTCGGATTGGCAGTAATGTCAGCTTGGGTAGCCTGAATTCCTACCCCATCCTTCAGCGTGATCAACCCGGCATCTGCGAACATTTGCAGGGAGCGTCCAATATTGGAAGGATCATTCGCCATCACGAGCGTTGCTCCCTCGGGCAGATCAGCAATATTCTTGAAGCGTTTGGAGTACCCGCCGTAGATGGCATCATATACAGGCTGAACCGGCACCAGCTTTGCCCCTTTGCTGGCATTGAACTGTTCCATGTACGGGACATGCTGGAAGAAGTTCGCATCCACCTCTTTATTCGCCAGTGCTTCGTTCGGCTGCACATTATCGGACAGCACGACAACCTCCATATCCACGCCTTCTTCCTTCAGAATCGGCTTCACGATGTCGAGGATATCTGTCATTGGCGGAATCAGCGAGGCTACTTTGATCTTCACAGGCCCGGTGCTGGTTGCCGCCGGTGTCTCTTCCGCTTCTTTGCTGTTGCCGCAGCCTGCAAGTGCAAGCGTCAATACAAGCAGTACCAGTGCAAACGTGGTGGTTATTCTTCTTCCTGTTCTCTTCATGATATCTCTCAAGCCCCCATTATTGTATAGTATTCTAGCGTTTGTCCAGCAGTCTGGCTATCGTGCTTCCCGTGAACTGGATGAGCTGCACCAGCACAATCATCACGAGAATGGCGTAGATCATCACCTCAGTCTCGAAGCGCTGATACCCGTAACGGATGGCGAAATCACCCACCCCGCCGCCGCCGACAACCCCCATTACGGTTGAAAAAGAAATGAAGCTGATCGTAGACGCCGTGAGTCCCAGCACAAGCCCTGAACGGGCCTCTACATACAGAAATTTGAAGATGATTCCCAGCTTGGATGCTCCCATCGACAATGCCGCTTCAATCGTTCCCCGCGGAACCTCCAGCAGTGATTGCTCTACCAGCCGTGAGTAATAAGCAATGGCAACGATCGACAGCGGCACCGTGGCCGCCAGTGTGCCAATCGACGTACCTACGACCAGCCGCGTGAACGGAATCAGCGCCACCACCAGCAGCAGGAACGGAAACGAACGGATGACATTGACGATGCTGTTCAGCACCAGGGACAGCCCTCTATTCTCATACAACTGGCCTTTGCGGCAAAAATACAGCAGTGTCCCCAGCGGAAGCCCCACCAGCAGCGCAGCGCCTATGGCAATGCCGACCATAACAAAGGTCTCGCCGATAGACTGCCACATCTGATCCTGGTATTTCAGCATACTCTCAAACATGGGATGCCCCCGTTCTGCCGGTGATTCTCTCCCGGAAGGAGCCTGAATGCGTTCCCGGCGGGAGGAAGCCGCCCTCGCCGCGGGAGAAGGAATCTACGATCCGTCCGCCCTCCATGACGGATACCTCGGAACAGATGCTCCGCACAACGTCCAGCTCATGGGTAACGATCACGATGGTTACGCCCAGGGAAGCATTGATATGGCGCAGCACCTCCAGAATATCCGCAGTGGTGCCCGGATCAAGCGCAGATGTCGGCTCATCGCACAGCAGCAGCTTCGGATTGTTCGCCAGCGCGCGGGCAATCGCTACCCGCTGGCGCTGTCCGCCGCTGAGCTGGGCCGGATATTGCCCGGCTTTGTCTGCAAGGCCTACGAATTGCAGACATTCCTCCACCCGCTTCATCCGCCCTGCACGCGGCACTCCGGCAAGCTCTAGAGAGATCGCCACATTCCGGCTGACAGTGGCATTGCCGATCAGGTTAAAATGCTGAAAGATCATACCGATTCTCTGCCGCTGCCGGCGCAGCTCCTTGTCCGGCAGCTCCGTAAGCCGCTGCCCGTCAACCGTAACCGTTCCTGCATCGGGCCGCTCCAGCAGATTGATCAGCCGCAGGAGCGTGGACTTCCCCGCCCCGCTGGCGCCAATAATACCGTGAATGGCACCCGCCTGTACTTCAAGTGATACCTGATCGACAGCCGTATAAGGGCCGTCCTTCAGAGTGAAGCTCTTGCTAACCTGACTCAGCGAAAGAATATGAAGCCCTCCCTTACAGACTGCCTGAACGTACTCTCTGAACCTCAGGACTTATTGTACTATAATTATTTAAAATCTGTTTCATTAAAAATCTCTTTAAATAATAAGGCATTTCTTCCGCTGTGTCATCATTTTTTTCAAAATGATTGCTAAGCCCTTGGAAGAGCAGAGCATTATAAGGATGCTCGCCGCTCTATGGGATTATTCAAGGGAAGCAGGATAGTAGCACAAAAACGGGTGCAGTCCCTGGTAGGACTGCACCCGTTTTGCTATTTTGCATACATCAGTCTATTCGCTCTGAACGCTTATTCTTTCACACTGCCGACATTAAGACCCACTACGAAATACTTCTGCATGAACGGATACACCAGCAGTATAGGTACGGAGGCGACCACTGTGATAGCTGCCCGGATCGAAATCGGCGTGACCATCGCCCGTGCTGAATTCTGATCCATCCCCACCCCGTTGGTTACGGTAGGGTTCCCGTTAGAGTTCATCGTTGAAGACAGCAGCTTCATCAGCTCATACTGCAGTGTACTCAGATGCTGCTTGGAGGAGGTGTAGATGAAAGCATCGAACCAGGCATTCCAGGCTCCGACCGCCACGAACAGCGCAATCGTCGCCAGCACCGGCTTACAGAGCGGGAAAACGACCCGCATGAAGATTTTGAAATCCCCGGCGCCGTCGATTCTGGCCGATTCCATCAGACTCTCCGGTATCGTACCGATGTAAGTGCGGATGACGATCATGTTGAACGCGCTGATCATCGATGGAATAACATAAACCCAGAAGCTGTTCAGCAGGCCCAGGTCCTTAATCAGGAAGTAGTTCGGGATCAGACCTGCGCTGAAATACATCGTCAGCACGAAGATTACAGTAATAAACTTACGGAAGACATACTCCCTGCGGCTTAAGGTATACGCCAGCATGGTGGTCAGAAAAATATTAAGCAATGTAGAAACCACTGTACGTGCCACTGAGATCAGGAAAGCATCAAAGATCGTTCCGGTAGCAAAAATCGCCTTGTAATTCTGAAAGGTCCACTGTCGTGGCCATAAGTAAATGCCGCCGCGGATCGTATCATTTCCTTCATTAAATGAAACAGCAATGGTATTGATGAATGGATATAAAGTCACAACCACCAGACAGACCATGAAGACCGTATTGAAGGAAGTGAACAAAAACGGTTCAAGTCTGCCGGTGCCTAGGTTTCTTTTCGCCGTAAAGCCTGCTTTATGCCCAGGGCTAATCTGCCGGTTATCCGCCATTATAACAACCTCTCTTCCCCAAGCCGCTTGGAAATCCCGTTAGCCATAAGCAGCAATGTCACGCTGACCACCGTTTTGAAAATCCCGCCAGCGGTTGCGAGTGAATAATTCCCTTGTGCAAGTCCATATTTAAGCACGAAAATATCTATCGTTTCGGCCCAGTCTACTACCAGTCCGTTGCCGAGCAGGTACTGCACTTCAAAGCCTGCTTCCAGCACATGTCCTATGGACATAATCATCAGAATAACAATGGTTGCCTTGATGCCAGGCAGGGTTACGTGCATCATTTTCTTGTAACGGTTCGCTCCGTCAATCTCGGCAGCCTCATACAGGGCAGGGTCAATGGAAGCGATGGCTGCCAGATAAATAATCGTATTCCAGCCTACTTCCTTCCACACATGTGAAGCCCCTACGATTCCCCAGAAATATTTGCCTTCACTGAGCCACAGAATCGGCTCTTTAATCAGATGCAGCTTCATCAGAACGATATTTACAATCCCGTCATTGATGGACAGCGAGGTGGCCACAATACCGGTAACGATAATCCATGACAGGAAATGGGGCAGATAGGAGATTGTCTGCACGGTTCTTTTCCAGAATACTTTCTTAATCTCGTTAAGCAGCAGCGCCAGCACGATGGCTGTAACGAAGCCGAGGATCAGATTGATAACCCCCATAGCCAGCGTATTGCGCAGGACACGAATGAAGTTATCATCGGTGAACAAAAACTTGAACTGCTTCAGTCCCACCCATTCCTGCTCACCGAAGGACTTGGCCGGTCTGTAGTTCTGGAAGGCCATGGTCCAGCCCCACACAGGAACGTAGGCAAAAAGGATAATGTAGAGCATTAAAGGCACAGACATCCAGATCAGCTGTTGTTGATTCTTAATTACGCGCCAGGTAATCGGCTGCTTTTTCCTCTTGTTCTTCTTCGGACGCCGGACGCCAGTATCTATTTCTAAGGTCTCATCCATATTCGTTGTCTCCTACTCCATCAAATTAATGTAAGGTGGAAGGCCGGTTGACGGCCTTCCACCTTCTAAAACCCGGTACCAGACCTTACATTATTTACTCCAGTTCTCAATTCTCCACTTAATTTGCTCATTGATCTTGTCTTCGTAAGCCTTCACATTGGCTTTCTCGATCTGTTCCGTATAATCGGTCCATACGGAATCGAATTCGGCCGGCTTGGCAAGAATGGCTTTCGGCAGGAACTTGGTCTGCAGCTCATTTAGCTTGGTACTGGCGATTTTGGCATCCGAGCCTTCAATCAGGTCGATGGACCAGGCAGGATAATACACAGGGTTTGGCGGCGGATCGCTGAAGAAGTCCACGTAGGAATTGAAGCCATAGGCATCCAGAACTTCCTTATCGTACGGCTTCAGGCCTGCTTTGTATTCTTCCGGCTGTGCAGCGGCATCCGTGGAGTTGCCGTCGCTGTAGCTTCCTTCGGTCTTAGGCAGATATTCGAACAATGATTTGGCCTTGTTGGCCAGCTGCCAGGTTGCATCGGCTGCATCATCACGCTGCTTCTGGGTTCTCATGAATCTGCCGTTCTCAACAATATAATCCTCGCCTTCTACACCCCAGGAGAACAGCTTCTGCCACTTCTCATCCATCAGGGTGTCGAGCAGCTTGATAATCTTCACCGGATCTTTGGCATTAATGCTGATGCCGAAGCCATTGTTAAGATTGAGCACCGCAAGATCGCGGTAGTGGTCTTTGGTCGACTCATCGTATACCAGCGGAAGACCTACATAAGTGCGTTCAATTTTATTCTGGGTCGTCAGTGAATCCTCAGCAGCGTTGAAGTTCCAGTGCTGGTCGAACATCCCCAGAACGGTTCCGCTGGATAGCTTTGCCATATACTGGTCGTAGTTCTGCACAAAGGTTTCTTTGTCGATAATGCCCTTCTCGTTCATCTCGTTCAGCTTCTGATAGTACTTCTTGGCATAATCCTTATTGGCAAATACCTCGGCCACGCCGTCCTTCACGACTACGCCGCCATCATTCGGATGTCCGATCAGATGTTGAGGTGCGTTGAACAAACCCCAGTTTTTCCAGTCATAGTTCAGAATTTCGAACCCGATGGTCGGGCTTCCGTCGATTTTGGGATACTTTGCTTTATATTGCTCAATCAGGTCAAAGTACTGATCCAGTGTCTTAACCTTCGGATAATTGAATTCCTTAAGCACTGCTTTTTGAATCCAGAAGGCCGGTCCTGAATACCATGAGCTGTTGACCTTACCGTTATATACACCGTAGTTAGGCAAAATATAAATATGTCCGTCATTCGGGTCCTTCATCATGTTCCAATATTCTGCATAATGCGCTTTCAAATTCGGCGCATGCTCTTCGATCAGGTCTTCAAGCGGGATATAAGCCCCTGCTGCTGTAAGCTTGGTGCTCCCGGTCATAAGGTCCGGATAATCCTGGCCTGCAATCATAACGCCCAGCTTCTGGTTAATATCGCCTGCCAGGAATTCCATATCGAAGCTGGCACCGGTCTCCTCTTTGATCTTCTTGTAGATCTTGTTGTCCGGTGTCGGCTGTTGCCCGGCTACCCCGATAAATGCGCTAACCTTGAACGGTTCAACCTTTCCTCCCGTGTTAGCTGAAGCAGAATCCGCTGTTGTTGTCGCCTTTGCTTTGTCAGTTGTAGCAGCATTCTTGTCGTTGCCCCCGCCGCAGCCTGACAGTGCGAAGCTTAGGGTTAATAGAGCAACCAGGGAATACTTAAACGTCACTTTCGACTTGCCCCCCATAAAGCACCTCCATAGTGTATTGTCTTTAATTTGTAAGCACTTACACAAGTAAATTATAGAGGTGAACTATCCGCTAAAATACGACCGAACTAAAGGTGTACCCCCGAAAATTTTAGAACTTGGCATGCCGGTACTCATTCGGGCCCATGTGCAGCTCCTTCTCGAACCGCTTCAGAAACTGTCCGTAATTGGCATAACCGACACGTTCGGCAATCTCTGAGAGCTTCAGCCTGCTCCCGCGCAGGAGCTCAGCCGCAGCCTGAATCCGCAGATGATGCAGCTGCTCATTGAAGGTCATCCCGTTCTTCTTAATCAATAATTGCCCCAGGTATACCGGATGCAGGAAGAAGATCTCGGCCAGCTTCTGAATGCTCAGGCTCTCCTGATAATGCTCCCCGATGTACTGGTTGATCTCCCGGACAATCCCATGCGACTTATAATTCTGCTCTTGCACCAGCAGATCTATGGCCTTCCCGCCGTAGGACAATAAGCGGCTGAGCAGCCCGCTCAGCGGGGTCATCGCCTGCTGAATCTCTGATACCTCAACACCCGAGGCCACTCCGCCCTCCTCGCCTGCGGCTTCTGCCCCGGGTGCGAGTGCGAATATCCGGTACATGAGGTGGATTACGAATTTGCGCACCACCTCCGGCGCCACCTGCTGTTCCCGGAAGCTGCGGGCCGCTGCCTCCAGTGCCTCGCGGTAGCCATCCGCGTCCAGGAGATTCACGCAGTCCAGCAGAGCATCCATCAGCCCGATATGGTCATAGTGATAACTGAAGGGCTGGTCCTGCACCGCGCTGTAAGCCAGCACCCCTGCCTGCTCCGGCTCGTAAAAGAAATGTAAAAGAGTCTCTTTGGCCCGGCCATAACTCCCCTCTATGGACACTAAGGAGTCTTCGGGGGTTCCCAGAGCGATGTGGATATTCTCTCCCCCGTACTCGCGCAGCAGGGTAACCAGCACTTCAGCTATTCCGGCAGCGTCCCCGCTGCCTTCCGTCATCCCGTACACGATCCCGAGCAATCCTGCTTCCAGATCGATCGTCACCACTGCCTGATATCCGGCCAGCAGGGAGACTGTGCGGCTCCGTACCTCTGTGTACAGCTCCGGGACCGTCCGGATCAGGCAGATGTTCCAGGAAGTGCTTTCCTTGAAGCCGGGCAGAGTCTCCAGCCATCCCATAAGCTCGGGTTCTCCCTTTTTGCCATATAACAGCCCCTTGATTAAGGTTGCCGCCTCTTCCCCGGAAGCGGTCTCATGGATTCTTCTGCGGTTCGCCTCCTGCTCCAACTCCAGGCGGATCTCCCGCAGCTCCTCGGTAGCCTCCTCCGGGAAAACCGGCTTCAGCAGATAATGATTGATTCCGTAGCTGATTGCCTTACGGGCATATTCAAACTCACTGTAGCCGCTCAGAATGACGAACTTCGTCGAATCCGTCCCCTCCTGCCGCCACTCCCCGATCATCTCCAGACCATTCATCAGCGGCATATGGATGTCGGTAATGACCAGATCCGGCTGAAGCTGCTTCATCATCTGCAGCCCCTCCCGGCCGTTGCCGCAGGTTCCGCACAGCTCGAAGCCCAGCTCCTGCCAATCGATCCACATCTCCATACCTTCCAGAGCGCTAGGCTCGTCATCAATTAATAGAACTTTGTATTTCATCGTCTATACCTCTCTTTCCAGGGAATAATTCTTCTCAAGCAGCTTCAGGGGAATGCCAAAGGTCACTACGGTTCCCTGATCCGGCGTACTGGATATCTCGAAGCGCACCTGATCTGCGTAATTCAGCTCCAGTCTGCGGTATACATTGCGAATCCCGATGTGGGTGCCCGAGTAATCCTCCTTGCGGACCGCGAACATCAGCTCCTTCAGCTTCTCCGGCTCCATGCCCTTACCATTGTCGGATACTGTAATCTGCAGCCTGTTATCCAGCACGAACGCAGCCACTTTGATTACGCCCAGCCCCTCAATCGTCTGCAGGCCATGCTTGCAGGAATTCTCGACCAGTGGCTGCATACTCAGCTTCGGTATTTTATAATCCAGGGACTGCTCATCGATCTCAAAGGTATAATCGAATTTATCCCTGAACCTGAATTTCTCAATCCTCAGATACATGTCGATAAATGCGATCTCCTCGCGCACCGGCACCAGATCCTCCTTCCAGCTCAATAGTCTGCGCAGCAGCTTCGACAAGCTTTTTATAATATCGGTGACATCGTTATATTTGTTCTTGGTGCAGACCACCAGTATCGCATTCAGCGTGTTGAACAGGAAGTGGGGGTTCATCTGGCTCTGCAGGAAATTCAGCTCCGCCCTGACGCGCTCCATCTCCAGGTTCTTGCTCTGGATCTCCAGCTTGTACACATCGTTGATCAGGGAGTGGATTCTGGAGGTCATCCGGTTAAAATTGTGGATTAGCCCGCCAATCTCATCCCGGCCCTCATCGATGGCGATCAGCTCGAACTTCTCGTTCGTCACCTTCTGCATATGCCGGGACAGGCGTTTCACCCGGTAGTTGTAGGAGCGCAGCATGATATATATGAATATGCTGGTCAAAAGAGTAAGCGTGGTGGCTAGGCCCGCTGCGTACAGCCGGATGTCGAGAACCGCCTGGGAGATCCGCTCCCCTTGCGTAATTCCGACAATCCGCCAGCCTTTGAGATAATTCGCCGTCCCTACAGCCATTACCCGCACCCCCTCGCTCTCGTCCTGGCTGTCCCCCCACTGATCGAATACCGGATAGGGATCATCCGTAATATGCTGATAGCCGCTGTCCGCTGACATCACGATCTTGTTCTCCCCATTGATCAGAAAGAGGCTCAGGTAATCCCGTTCCCGGACGATAATGTCATAGATCTCACTAAGGTCCAGATCGATCCGCAGCACCTTCTCATAGTTGTTCAGATTACGGTAATTGTCCATGGTCTCAATAATGCTGAGCGTCGGGGTGGATGAAGCCAGATTCTTGTTCTCCATGATCCGGTAAGCAGCAACATAGACCTGGGTAGTGGCCTTCTTGGCCTGCCGGTACCAGTCACTGAACCATACTTTATCGTTCATTACCTGATAATTCCCCCCGGATACAACCGTCTGGTTGTTCGTGAATATACTGATTCGTTCCAGCTGGTTATTGACAGGCATATAGCTGTTCATCCGGTCTCTCAATTGTTCGTTGAACATACTGTAGAATTCGATAGAGTCCGTATAGGTCCGGTCCAGCATCTCGTACAGATTCTTATCCGCAGCCAGCGTGTAGCCGACAGAGACTCCCCCTTCAATAAAATCATGAATGTCCTTCCGCGCCCGCTCCATGGAAATCTCCAGATTCTGCTGCTCCCGCGATTTGATGAGATCTGTAATCCGCTCCAGGAATACCAGATTCAGCACCATGATCGGCAGGAGCACACCCACAATGTAGATGAGATAGAACTTGTAGCTTAGCGGAATATCATTGACGATGGTGCCGAATTTAAACCGTTTTGTCGCCATCCCTCACACACACCCGGCTTTCTTAAGATTTCGGGGTCCCCGTAAAGTACCTGAGTAACCTTCGAAGCCAACGCCCCACTTTGTGGGGTTACTTTAGTTTTCGGGGTCCCCGCATAGTACCTGAGTAACCTTCGAAGCCAAAGCCCCACTTTGTGGGGTTACTTTAGTTTTCGGGGTCCCCGCATAGTACCTGAGTAACCTTCGAAGCCAAAGCCCCACTTTGTGGGGTTGTATTAGAGCTGTTTATTGTTGTGGGCATTCTTGTACACTGATGGTGATGAACCCACCTTATTCTTGAACTTGTCGATGAAATAATCGGTATTGGAAAAGCCCACCTGCACCGCGATATCCGATATCTTGAGCTGGGTGCGCTTGAGCAGGCTTTTGGCCGCTTCGATCCGCTTCTCATTCAGATAATCGCTGAAGCTGCGCCCCGTCTCCTTGCGGAACAACTGGCCCAGATAGGCAGAATTCATGTGGAACTGCCTGGCGAGATCCTGGAGCTGCAGCTTGCTGCGGAATTCCAGATCTACATATTGAATAACATTATAGATGGTGTTCCCCTCGTTATGGGCCCGCAGCTCGGTGAGGTACGCTGCGGTCTCCAGGCAGAGCCGGTCCACATACAGGCTGAGCTTGTAATAGTCCCTGAGCCCGCCCATGTTGCCGTACTCCTTGTGCATCGCACACATGATCTGGTCGGGGTCTCCCTGCATCTCAGCAATACTCCGGCATAAGGTCATCTCCAGATGGGCTACCTCAGCCTGTGCAGCGTCAATACTCACCCTCTTAGCGGTCATGGCTGCGAAGGCTTCCCTGGCAGCAGCCCGGATTCTCTCAGGCACGCCTTCCTTCACCTCATCCAGCACACGCGTAAAGTGCCCGTCAGTGAAACCGGGAGACAAGCGGGCCGTACGCAGATCATTGTAGTAGAAAATTCCGCCCCGCTCCTTCCGGTATTTAAGCCCCCAGACCTCAAGCGTCTGGGTGTACAGCTCCTGGACCGCGCGCAGGCCTTGCCCCCGGCCGCTGATCATTACAGCCACCGGTACCCCCAGCTTCGCTGACTGCACCTTCTGCACCTGAGCAGCTGCTGCCTCCAGCGCTTCCGTGGACAGTCCGGCTGAGCGAATCAGAAGCCCGGCCCTTCCGGCCGGGTCCTGGAACACATAGCCCAGGTGATCCGGGAAGCCTTCGGTATCCCCTTCATTCAGGCTCACCGTACCTGAACCTGAAATGGCAGCAGCAAGAATGCATTGCAGCTCTGTATCAGGCTGAAGCCCCAGCAGACCGTAGGCGGCGTGTTCCAGCTCCTGACTCCAATCCCCCTGGACACAACGGCTGATCAGATTATGCACCAGAATATTATGCTTCTTCCGTTCCTCTAGTCTGGAAGCGGTTTCATAATGGATAATAGCTCGGATCTTCCCGAGCAGTTCCTCGATCTCCTCATCATCCACCGGCTTCAGCAGGTAGCCGTCCACCTTGTGGCGCAGCGCAGTCCGGGCATAGTTGAAATCGTCATATCCGCTCAGGATCACGAACCGGGGCGGCGGGTCTACCGTTTCCTTCACCGCCGCAATCAGCTCCAAGCCGCTCATCACCGGAAGATTGATATCCGTCAGCAGCAGATCCGGCCTGTGCTCCCGGATCAGCCGCAGGGCCTCCCCGGCACTAAGCGCTTCAGCGCATACCTCGAATCCGGCTTTCTCCCAGTTCACCATCGTCCGGAGTCCTTCCAGAACCCAGGGTTCATCGTCCACAATCATGACTTTCAGCATGAGCTCCGCTCCCCTCTCAATCATCTAAATTTGGTAAGTAATAGAATTACAAGTAATGCTAACATACAAGTTCAATCATGTGAATGTTAACTTAAGCGAGGCTTTCTTTAAACGAAACAGGGAAGTCCGCAGCCAGTATGATCTGGCTGTAGACTTCCCTGTTATCAACTTACCTTCTTAACGGCCTATTGTATTCGGTTTTTCACCTACATTCGGCAAACTTTCCTTCCCATACGAGAACAAAATGCCTGCGGCATCCCCATTGTGATCGGTTTTTCGACCACATTCGGCCCACACGCCTCTGCCGCACCGAATGTAGTCGGTTTTCCGACCATATCCAGCCCACACGCCTCTGCCGCACCGAATGTAGTCGGTTTTCGACCATATCGCCCCACGCCTCTGCCGCACCGAATGTGGTCGGTTTTCGACCATATCCGGCCCACACGCCTCTACCGCACCGAATGTGGTCGGTTTTTCGACCATATCCGGCTGTTCGGTGAAATCAGAGAAGTCATTCCTATTACTGGCCCAGAATATAGTCATCCTGCCGATGCTCCAAGACACTTACCCCCAACTTTATGCACAACTTATCCACATCGGACGCAAATCATAATTTCCTAATCCACAAAAAAAAGAACCTCCCCGCGGCACCACACCGCAGCAACGTTCTTCTAATGCCCCGCCCGTTTGCGCTTATCCTCCTGAAGATGCCCCCAATGCAGCCGGACAAAGATAGCAAGCAGAATCAGCATAAATACGCCATACCACAACAGAAAACCATTCCAGTCCTCACGCGGGACAATGAGCGAGGAGCTGAGCGTACCGAACAGCCAGATAAAAGACAGATTGCCGAGCACCGTCCCCCAGACAAAAGCCGCCGGCTTCATCGGAGACACGGCTGACATCAGATTGATGATATTGCTGGGCACAATCGGAATCGTACGCAGCAGCACCAGGGTCCAGATGCCGTAACGGTCCAGATAGGTCTGCCATTTCTCATACTTCTTGAGCTTGTAGCCCCATTTGCGGTCGAACCAGTCGAAGAGATAGCGCCGGAAGAGAAAATAGACAATTACCGCGCCCAGGTTGCAGGCCAGCCAGCTGACAGCCATCCCGCCGATCACTTCGAATACAGAGACATGCAGCACAATCAGAATCGCCAGGGGGAAAAATCCGAACAAGCTTTGCAGCACGGCGAGCGGAAAGGTAGCAAAAACAATATACGGGCCGCTAAGTCCCAGACTTTGCAGCAGCCAGTCAATCCAGGCATTGATGATCTCGGTCATAGAGCGCTCTCCTTCCCTGACTCTTAGCAGCATGTAAAGGAACCGCTCATTAATGTTGAAGAAAAACACCCCTTGCGGGGTGTTTATTGAACATCTAACTATAGATTCTGCGACATCAGCGTACAAGTTACAGAATTGTTGCTTATTTTCTCCCATCATAGCACACATCGGTCATCGCCGCCAGATCACTGAACCCTACAGAGTTCACTTAAGCAGAGATACCAGCCGTCCACTCATTAACCTTGGCTTCATTACTCTCTACCCATTCCTTGGCCGCTTCTTCAGGCGATTGTCCGCCCTGAATCTTGACCATAACCTGCTCCATATCCTCTGCAGTCCATTTGAATTGGCTCAGGAACTTGTGCACATCAGGCATATCTTCCTTCAGACCTGAGCGGACCATCGTATGAATCTGCTCGGCACCGCCGTAGACATTCTTCGGATCGTCCAGGTACTTGAGGTCCATGTTGGCGAACATCCAGTGCGGAGTCCAGCCAGTGACTACAATTGGTTCATTCTTGTCAAAAGCCTTCTGCAGCTCCTGCGCCATTGCCGCCGACGAGCTCTCCAGCAGCGTATAATCGCTCAAGCCGTAGGCTTCGAGCGCTTTTTCCGTGGCCGTCATAATTCCGGCCCCCGGCTCAATTCCGATAATCCGCTTATCGAGCGTTGCCGCTACTTCTGCATTATTCAGATCTTCAATGGAGTTGATCTCCATATAGGCGGGAACGGCAAGCCCGGTCTTCGTTCCATCCAGATTCACACCGGCATCCTCAATGTCCTTGCCGTATTTCTCCAGATAAGAGGCATGCGTGCTTGGCAGCCAGGCGGCTACCATGGCATCTGCGCTTCCGTCAGCAATCCCGGCCCACATCGGTCCGGCATCGACCTGCAGCATCTCCACCTTCACGCCGAGCTTCGTTTCCAGCACTTCCTTGACTACGTTAGTACTGGCGATCTCGGAATCCCAGGCCACATAAGCCAGCTTCACCGTACTATTGTTATTATTGGACGAACAACCTGCTACCAGAATTACTGCCATCAGCAGCATGAGCATCATTAGCGGTTTGCGCTTTATCGATTGGATTCTTTTCATATTAATCATACACTCCTATTCTTGTGGTTTGGATTTGAAGAGCTTCTGGGTCAGACGATCCAGCAGAATGGCAATAATAACAATCGCAATCCCCGCCTCGAAGCCCGCACCCGTCTTCGCCTGTGATACTGCACGGTATACATAGGCACCTACACCCTGGGCACCGATCATGGACGAGATGACGACCATAGACAGCGAGAGCATAATCGTCTGGTTAATCCCGGCCATAATGGTCGGGAGCGCGATCGGCAATTGCAGCTTGAACAGCTTTTGCCCTGCGGTTGAACCGAAGGCATCCGCCGCTTCCACCAGCTCCGGTGAGACCTGGCGAATCCCCAGGTTCGTTAACCGGATCGTTGGCGGAATAGCAAATATAATAGAAGCAATGACGCCGGGAACAACACCCAGCGAGAAGAACGACACGGCTGGAAGCAGATATACGAACGCCGGCATCGTCTGCATGAAGTCTAAGATAGGGGTGGCAATGTTCTGGAAAGTCCGGCTCTGTGCACACAGCACTCCGAGCGGAACCCCGATCACTACAGCCAGCAGAGAGGCTGTCAGTACCAGGGCCAGCGACTGCATCGACGGTCCCCACAATCCAAGATTGTCAATCAGGAGCAGTCCGACCACCGCAAACAGCGCCATCCGCCATTTGCCGATCCAGTAGGCCAGAGCTGCGATCAGAAGGGTCAGCACCATTGCGGGCAGGAAATTCAGCGCCGCATCAATCCCGCTCACCATTCCGCCAATCACAGCATGAATGATATCAAATATAGGGCCGAAGTAGGTCGTGAGCCAATTTTCAATCCATTCTACGCCCTTTCCGAGCGGTATTTTAGGTAAATTCATGAACCAATTCCTCCTTCAGGAACCGCGTTACCGGCCAGGGCAGACAACACGGCCCCTTTGATAACAATGCCCTTCAGCTTCTCGCCTTCCCCCACTACAGCAACGGGCAGATGCGTCTCCGACATCAGCTCGAACAGATCATTCAGCAGGGTATCCGGCTGAACCCGGGGAATGTCGCGCAGCATCACATCCAGAATACTGCGGTTCTCCTTCAAGGCCTGTGAGGCATTATCCGCTGTCAGCAGACCTTGCAGCCGCATCTCATTATCTGCGACATACAGGCTGGAGACCCCGCTGTCCCGCATGAGCTGCAGGGCTACCCGGGGACCGCGTTCCGGGCGGATCATCTCCGGCTGGCGCATCACATGGGAAGCGGTCAATACTTTGGACAGATCCACATCCTCCACGAAGCGTTCCACATATTTGTTCGCAGGCTGAATCAGAATTTCTTCCGGCGATCCGATCTGGACAATGACCCCGTCCTTCATCAGGGCAATACGGTCCCCGATCCGCAGCGCTTCATCCAGATCATGCGTGATGAAGACAATCGTCTTCTTCACTCTGGATTGCAGCTCCAGCAATTCCTGCTGCATATCCTTGCGGATCAGCGGATCAAGCGCACTGAAGGCTTCATCCATCAGCAGAATGTCAGGATCATTGGCCAGACCGCGCGCCAGGCCGACACGCTGCTGCATGCCTCCGCTGAGCTGATCCGGGCGGTGGTTCTCCCAGCCCTTCAGCCCTACAAGCTCAAGAGCCTCCATGGCCAGCCGGGTTCGTTTGCTTTTCTCCACGCCCTGGACTTCCAGTCCGTATTCTGCGTTAGCCAGCACACTGCGGTGCGGGAACAGCGCGAACTTTTGAAAGACCATGCCGATATTCTTCCGCCGGAATTCCCGAAGCTGCTCCGGATTCATCTTGACAACATCCTTACCCTTGAACAGCACCTGTCCTCCGGTAGGCTCAATCAGCCGGTTCAACAGACGGACGAGCGTGGATTTACCACTGCCCGACAATCCCATAATGACAAATATTTCTCCCTCTTCAATGCTGAATTCGGCTTTATTCACACCGACCGTCAGCTTGGCTTCCCGGGCGATCTTTTCTTTGGACCAGCCTTGTTCTAATAATGGAAGCGCCCGTGCTGCATCATGACCGAATACTTTGGTTAACTGTTTCACCTCTATAATTGCCATGTTGACCTCCTTCTCTCCTTTTACTTTCGGGTTAACGCTACTGACCTAGTGTAACGGACTTACGAAAAAATACGCAAAGCTCATATTCGCTAAGAATTGAGTGTACAGTTTTAACTTTACGTACTTTACGTATAGAATACTCTGTTTAACGCCGGATTCCGTTCCGGATGAATTCTTTACTTCTTGCCGGAGATTTGATTACAATACACTAGGAGAGACATGCAGAATGTCAGCCTATTCCTCAGGAGGGACATCATGAACGATTTAGAGGGGCTTTTGCCCGAGCAAATAGAAAAAATCAGCAAAGCCCGTGAACGGGTCATCGACTCTATCGGCAAAAATATGGATTTATACGGCATCACCCTGTCCATCGGGCATTTATACGGTTACATGTACTTTAATGAGGGCCCGGTTACACTGGATGAGCTAAGCAGCACCATGGGCATGAGTAAGACCTCCATGAGTACTGGAGTACGTACACTGCTTGATTTGAAGATGATCGATAAAGTCTGGGGCAAGGGCACCCGCAAGGATCTGTTCGAGGTGGTTCCCGACTGGCATCAGAACTTCAGCGATTACTTCTCTATTAAATGGAGAAAAGCAGTTGAAGGGAATATGACCGCCCTTAACAAATCACTCGCCGAAATCCGGCAAATGAAAATTGATTACGCGGACGAGCCCGACCTATCGCGCCTGCTCCACACCGACGAGCTCAAGATTGAAGAAGCCATTAAATATTACCGCTGGCTGCTGAAGCTGATCGAAGCGCTGGAGACCGGCAAGATTTTTGAATTAATCCCTAAAGAATAATATCAGCTATTGGCGTTCAAACTATTCTGCTCATGCTGAAAAGGCTGTATGTTGTTTTCCACATACATTTGAGCCATCGCCTACGTTTGAGCACAATGTATGTTGTTTTCCGCATACATTCGGGCCATCGCCTGCGTTTGAGCACAATGTATGCTGTTTTTTACTTTCATTTGATCCCATATAAGTATCAAAACGGCCGCGACCCTTGAATTCAAGGATCACGGCCGTTGTCACATGCCATGGTGCGTTCTTTCGTTAGCTTACGGGTTCTCGATCAGACTGACATCATCGATGTAGATATGATTGCCTGCTTCGATAGCCGCATTCGTCTCTGCGCTGTTTCCGGGATTCAGCCCCAGCAGAAAGACCAGATGAACCCCTGCATCCGTTCCGCCGTTCATGGTGAAGGTGTAGCTGAAGCGCTGCATTTCGCCCGTTAAAGAAGCGGCGGTTGTCTGCAAATATTTCGTATAATCTCCTCCGAAATGCTCGACTGCTACTTCAATCTGCCGGTTGATATCCGAACGGGCGCTGAAGGCCAAGGTATAGCTTTTACCCTGAGTCAGCTTCAAATCTCTGTAATCTACCTGAGCGGCGTAGTTGGCAGAGCCCGTGAAGCCCAGCGACACCTCAAGCTCCCCATTCTGGACTGCGGCATTTCCGGTGCTCTCGAAGTACTGGGTCCAGCCTTTAAGGGCAGGCTGCGCATCGAATGTGCCGTTATCCAGTGTCCCGCTGGCAGGCTCGGTGTCCGGTCCGTCTGTTACCTTTCTAAGCACGATATCATCAAAAGAAATCGTATGCGCCGTATGGTTCGCCGTTTTATCTTCACCCAGCGTGGCGCCGATCAGATAGTTCAGCTTCAGCGGATTGGCGTTCGTCACACTGAACTGAGTGCTGTAAGTCGCCCATGTGGCTGTAATGTCGAACTTCGCCTGAGCCGCCTGGGCAGAGGTTCCGCTATATTCCACGATAATCTGCCGGGGAACGGTAGATTTCGCTCTGAAGCTCAGCTCATAGGTTGCGCCAGCTTCCAGCGGGATTTTCTCCTGATAGAGCTGGGTGTGCCAGGCTTGTGACCCGGCCGCCGTGATCAGCACCTCCGCTGCTCCGTTCACCACTTGGAAGGACGAGACTCCACCTTCACCGGACCAGGTGGACCAGCCCGAGATGCCGCCGGTGAATGATCCGTTGACGACCAGATTGTTATCATTCGCCAGTATAGTCTGAGCCACACTAGCATTGACGTACCCTTCGGCTTCCACGGTAATGTTATAGCTTCCCTCTGCCGGGAAGGCCGCAGGCTGAATTGTGATTGCTCCCGGCCCTACATCGTACAGCTCCGCCGCAAGCGTAACGCCATTCACCTTAACGGACTTAATGCTGCCGGACCATTCTGCTTTCGGGATGAAGGTCAGCTCAATCGGCTGTGATACCCGGTTGGCTGTGGAATCTGCGAGCAGCTCCTGCGGCTTCGCCGGGGCGTCCTTGATCTCGAATCGCACATTGTCGATGATGATATCATGACTTTGCGGAACGCTCACACCCCCTACCTTGCCAAGCAGGAATTTCAGCGAGAGCATATCATTCGCCCCCTGCCGGAATTCGAACCGGTAATGCTTCATCTCTGGTGTCAGCTCCACCGTCTTATCGATGGAAGGGGAATAGCTCGCATTCTCTGCCTTCACATTCATCTGCCGGGCCACGCTGGCACTGGCATCGAATTCAACCACATAATCGAGGCCCGCCGCTGCCTTGAGGTTATTCTGGAAAAGCATCACCGAATACGCCTGATTGCCGGTATTCGTAATGCTGAATTTGGCTGCTCCATCCACCGCAGCGGCAGTGCTCTGGCCGCCGTCTTCTGTCAGCAGCCGCTCCCAGCTCGTAAGCCCGAAGCTGAAATCCCCGTTCAAAAGCGGGTAATATGTCAGATCAGGATCATAATAGGAGCTGGTGCGTACCAGCACGAATTGATCCAGAAGGACCCTTCCTGCTGTCCCGTCAAGCCGCAGTACGAATCGTCCAAGATGATCCGTGGCCCCCGCGAGATTCTTGAACAGCGCTTCAACCTGCTGATGTCCTGCATTCAGCTGAACCGGCTCCGAAGCATAGACTACGCCGTCATTGCCTTGCAGTTCGACTACAGCTGTCCTTGCGGAGAAGCTATCGGCCTCGAAGGTCAGCTTGTAATCCTGGCCTTGCACCAGGAAGATTCCCTTCTGTTGCAGCGTAACCTCGCTGCCGCCGGTGTCTG
Source organism: Paenibacillus sp. FSL R7-0210 (assembly GCF_038009085.1). NCBI lineage: Bacteria > Bacillati > Bacillota > Bacilli > Caryophanales > Paenibacillaceae > Paenibacillus > Paenibacillus sp. FSL R7-0210. The sequence continues at coordinate 52,501 of NZ_JBBPAR010000002.1, read as the reverse complement.
CGTCTGTAATGTCCAGCTTCAGGCGGCCGTCAGCCTCAACCCGCGGAGTAACCTCCGCACCTCCTGAAGCAGCAATATGCCAATAGCTCATCCGGTCCGGTTCTCCCAGATCAAAGCTGCCGTTGTAGAGGTGGTTGCCGCTGCCGAGCGGCGCCTTGGCGCTGTCATGATCGAAGGGAATGCTGCTGATCTCTTCAAGCCGTGCATTGCCAAGCCATACCGGGGAAGCATTGGTCCCCAGATTGAACTCGATCCGCGCGGCATTGTCCGAGCTCTCCTTCATCTGGAACATCGTCTCGTAATGCTGAAGCTGCGGGGTCAGCGCTGCCTTGAACGCTGGAGAATAAGACGGGAAGCCAAGCGATGCGCCACCTGTCAGCCGGGCGGTCAGCTCGCGGGTCGTATCCGTTCTGGCATCGAAGCTTAGCTTGTAGAATCTGCCCTTTGCCAGCGACACAATCGCCTGCGGCTGGATCGAATAAGAGTTGCCGCCCGGCTTCAAGATGTTTACCTTGAGCAGATTCACGCCGCCGGCCTGCTCCAGAGATAGAGCCGCATCTGCGCCTTCATCTGTGTAGAGTACCCAGTGGGCTGTATTCGGGATGCCCATCCCGGGATCTCCTTCTACCTGCTCCGTGAACCCGCTGTTATAAATGAAGTTCCCGTCTGCCAGCGGCGGCTTCGCTCCCTCCAGATAAGGCTCCTTCGCCAGCTCCACCGGTACCGGCTGCCGGTATTCGCGTCCAGTCAGCTCATAGATTCTGACATAGTCAATCTCCATGGAACTCGGAAATACGGTCTCATCCGTAGGGTTACCGTCAAAGTTGCCGCCGACTGCCAGATTCATCAGCAGGTGGAACTTCTGGTTGAACGGTGCCGGATACGCGTTGATAGCCGGCTGTCCGCTGCTTTTGCTGTACCAGTCATTCTTGGTCGAGAACAGCACCCCGTCCACATACCAGCGGATCTCTCCCGGCTCCCACTCAATGGAGTAGGTGTGGAACTCTTCAATGGTGGAACTGCCAGGCAATACATACTCCTTGCCGGAATAGACATTATCCGGCCACTGGGAACCATAATGGATCGTTCCGGCAACCACATTCGGACGGCTGCCCCAGCCTTCCATAATATCCAGCTCCCCGGAGGCCGCCCAATTGCCGTACACATAATTCTCCGGCAGCATCCAGATCGCCGGCCACAGCCCCTTGCCAGCCGGAGCTTTCGCCCGGATCTCGAATTTTCCGTACATTTTGCTGTACAAGCCATTGGTCTTAATTCTGGTGGAAGTGTACGGCTTGCCGCCTACTGCTTCCTTATGTGCGGTAATGATTAGCTTACCGTCCTGCTCTTTCACATTCTTCGGATCATTGGTGTAATACTCCAGCTCATTATTGCCCCAGCCCGGATTCCCGACAGCGGTGCCGTCTCCGAGATCATAGGTCCACTTCGCAGGATCAATGGCATTGTCATCGAATTCATCATTCCACACCAGACTCCACGGATCAGTGGTTGGCGCTGGTGTGGGTGTTGGACTTAGTGTTGGTGTCGGCGTTGGGGTTGGTTCCGGTGTCGGTATTGGTGTCGGCTCTGGCGTAACCTCCGGTGTCGGTATTGGTGTCGGCTCCGGCGTAACCTCTGGTGTCGGTATTGGCGTCGGCTCTGGCGTAACCTCCGGTGTCGGTATTGGTGTCGGCTCTGGCGTAACCTCCGGTGTCGGTATTGGTGTCGGCTCCGGTGTAGCCGTCGCTGTCACTCCGCCACCGGCGGCCACAGGCGGCTGGCTGGCCTGCGGCGAGGCCAGATTGAGATTGCTGCGGCTGCCTGGCATGAGAGCAATGCCCCCGGCCGTGACAGCCTCGGCCTGATTCAGCACAGTACCGAAGCTGCCGCTGCCTGTAATTGTAGTGCCCCGGGCACCGGCTGTAAGGAGCAGCTCAGCCACCTGCGCCTGATTCATCAGCACCAGCTTGCCGGGAGTGCCCCAGATCAGCTTGGATAGCTTGCCTGACAAGCTCAGCGTGAGGTTGCCTCCGGCCGCATCAGCGGTGGATACAACCCCATAATTGCCAATAAGAGTGACCGTCTGCTCACCTGCCGGGAGGACAACACCAGCGAATCCCTCCCCGGTAAGCGCAGCTTCTTCAAGGATAGCACCGGAATCAAGATGTACCGTTCCCGCGGATGTTGTCCCGCTGGCAACGATGCGGACACTGCCCTTCGGCTTCGCCACCTGCACGGCCCCAAGGCTGCTGTCCGTAAGGCTTACGCCCTGCCCGCCACCGCCGCGAATATAGGTTGTGCCGGTAACCTGCACCCCCTGAAGCCGGATCACTCCTTCCCCGATCCCCTCGGTAAGATAGAGATTTCCTTCTATGATAGTGTCCCTCAGTGTAATATCCTCATGGCTCAGCACCACATTGCCCTTCACCTTGCCCAGCTTCACTTCCCCGGCGGCGGAGCGCAGCTCCGGCACCAGTGTATCCGCCAGCTTCGCCAGCTCGGCACGGGTGATCCTCCCGTCCGGCTTGAATAAGCCTCCGGGATAGCCCTGCATATAACCGGCTGCCGTAAAAGCATCCGCCGCAGCGCTAACTGCACTATCGGCTCCCGCCAGGTCGCTGTACATGCCCTTGGCTTGACGCTCAGTCTCCAGCCTCAGTATCCGCTGAAGCGCAAGGACCGCCTCCCCGCGTTTCAGCGGAGCCGCAGGTTCGATTCGCTGATGTGCGTCTGCACTCAGATACCCCGCTGCTACCGCTTTGGCGATATCGTCCTTGTACCAGGCCGCCGCCGGGATATCCGCCGGAAGCACAGCCGCCATATCCTTATAGCCAAATATACGGTTGACGATTGCCGTAAATTCTGCCCGGGTGACCTGCTGCTCCGGCCGGAAGCTGCCGTCCCCGTAGCCGGAGATCACCCCGCTGCGGCTCCAGCGCTGCACCGCATATGCCGCCCAGCTGCCCTCTTTTACATCGGTAAACGCTTTCAAATCATTGGCAGCCAAGCTCCCGCTCTGCAAGGCGGCTGTGGTCTCCGCAGACGCTGTCAGTCTGCTCTGAACAGACTTCGCCTCAGCCCCGCCGCTGCCCAGCGGCGATAGAAGTCCCGTAACGATGACAGCGGCCGCTAACAACGCTGATATATTTCTTTTCATTCCGTGTATGCCTCCTCAGGATTAGAGTCTCCTCTTACCGCATTTCCATCGCCCCGCTGCCTTCAAGTTGCTCTCAGCTCAATCTAAAGTACCCTCAAGCCCTCTGACCGAAATCGGTTTCGATTTTCTCCGTGCCATTCCTCTAAACGCAATTAACCTTTGACTTGTTTCGGCAAGTTGAATAGACTCTAGAAAGGACTGCTGTTTGACAGCAGAGAGTGTCCAAGTGAACGGTCAGTAGCCTTGAGAAACCCTGGCATACCCGTCTTTTGGCCCTGTTATAACTATGAAGCGGGGGTGAGCATAGCCATGCAAATGAATATCAAAAAAATCGCCGAAATGGCCGGGGTCTCTGTATCGACTGTCTCCAAAATCATGAACAATTACAGCGATGTTTCCGAAAAAACGAAACGAAGAGTGCTCGAAATCATCGAACAAACCGGATATACCCCCTCAAGCTCCGCCAAGACGCTGGCTACCAAGAAATCGAATCTGATCGGGGTTATTTTTGCCGGTGAGCTAAATGTGGAATTTACCCATCCTTTTTTTGTTGAGGTGCTGAATTCGTTCAAGAAGCAGATGGGGGTTCTGGGGTATGATCTGATTTTCTTCTCGAATGAGAAGTTCATTAACAGCGGCGATTACTACTCGCGTTGCCTGCATTTCCATGTGGACGGCTGTGTCATTATCTCGGGAGAACAGATGGAGCCTGCGATACAGGAACTCGACCGGAGCCATATTCCCTGCATCGGCGTTGACCTGGAGCTGACCGGCAGGAAATCCGGCTATGTCATGTCAGACAATTACCAGATTGCTTCCAAAGTGGTGGAGCATTTCTACCTGCTCGGACACCGGGAGCTTGGTTTCATAGGCAGCAGAGCGGATTCGGATATCTCCAACCGGCGCGAAGCAGGGTATGTCAGAGCCATTGCCGGCTTCGGCCTGGTCATGAATCCTAAGTGGTTCGTGCATGGTGATGATTTCTTCGAGCCCAGCGGGTATGCAGCAATGAACTCGTTAATTGCATCGGGAGATTTGCCAAAAGCGGTCTTCGCCGCCTCCGATCTCCTCGCCCTCGGCGCAGTCCGCGCCTTGAAGGAGCAGGGTCTGCGTGTTCCCGAGGATGTAGCCATCATCGGCTGTGACGATATCGAGGCCTGCCAGTATACCAGCCCTACGCTGACTACCATCCGCCAGAACAAGGAACGCCTGGGTGTGCTCGCCGCCCATATGCTGTTCGATCTCATCAATAACCAGTCTGAAGGCGGCTCATTTGTAGTTGAACCGGCGCTGATCGTCCGTGAATCCTGCGGCAGCGGGCTGAACCGCTTGAACCGCTGAACGCCTAAACCACTGGATCGCCGTAACGCTGAACTTCTGCCTTTCCCGGATCTACCCTTCAATCCCTCCCCTCCAGCCACAACAATAGCTTGGCTGCATTCCGCAACTACCTGAGAACGCTTTCGATACTATAATCGCTCATTTATCGGGCAGCTTCAAGGCACCGTTTTTCTGGTTTTGGGGACCATTTTTCGGCTTGGCCCCCGAATTAGCCTGTCCATGCTCTCTATCCTGACCGCATTACAGCGGAGCAGGCTCGGCTACCTGAGGGTCCAGCGACAGTCTGACCAGTTGGCCCGCATGGGTAAGACCCGCACCGAAACCGTACAGCAACACCTGCTGGCCGCTGCGCACTTTCCCTTCGCGGATGCCCAGATCCAGCGCAAGCGGGATACTGGCTGCCGAGGTATTACCGAAGGCTTCAAGACTGTATAATGCCTGCTCCAGAGGATAGTTCAGCCGTTCACAGATGGGTTCAATCATCCGCAGATTGGCGCTGTGCGGGATGAACCAGTCTACTTCCGCAATATCTGCTCCGGCGTTCTTCAGCACCTGCTGTACTCCCTGCGGAACCGTACGGACCGCCCACTTGAATACTTCCCGGCCATTTTGCACCAGTAGCCCTGTCCCGGAGAGCTCCACTCCGTTCACCTTCTCCGCCAGCCCTGTGCGATAGACATGCTGCGCTCCGCTTCCGTCACTCCCGAGATGGTATCCCATGAAGTCGTCCTGCGCCCCGCTCCCGCTGCGCTCCACCAGCACAGCCCCTGCTCCATCCCCGAACAGAATGCAGGTACTGCGGTCCGTATAATCTGTGATCTTGGATAGCGTATCGGCACCGATGACCAGCACCTTATGATGCAGTCCCGAAGACACCAGCGCGTGAGCCGTATGCAGAGCATATACGAATCCGGCGCAGGCAGCGCTCAGATCGATCGCTCCCGCAGTCAGCGGAATACCAAGGGTATTCTGCACAATGGACGCTACAGATGGAAAAGAGAAGTCTGGCGTGCTGGTCGCCACAAGCACCATATCGACATCCTGCACACTTTTGCCATAACGCTTCATCATATCCCGGACGGCAGCTGCACACAGATCACTGGTATATTCATCCGCGCGGCTGATTCTGCGCTCCCGGATACCCGTCCGCTGCACAATCCACTCATCATTGGTATCCACCATCTGCTCCAGATCCTGATTCGTAAGTCTGCGGGCCGGCACGTAAGATCCGATCGCTGTTATTTTTGCACCTGTCATTAGATCCACCTCAGCTTTTGATTTTATTAGTATCTGATATTAGTACTTGGTACTAATTATAACCTGCTCCTGACTATTTTGCAAAATGTATACCCGGAATCGCCCAGCAGCAATCACATCTTAACATTGTAAAGATCACAAACACATGCTACAATCTTTACAATGTTAAGATGACAGGCAAGTATGAAAGGAAGAATGCATACCTTGAAAGATAAACCTTACCACCGCGGCAATTTACGCAACCAGCTGATCGAAGCTGGCATCAGGCTGATTAACTTGGACGGCATGAATAGCTTTTCCCTGCGCAAAGTAGCCGCCGAATGTGCAGTCAGCCATACCGCCCCCTACAGCCATTTTAAAAATATAGATGAACTGGTAGCCGCCATGGGGGAGCATGTCACGAGCCAGTTTATGGACACTCTGCATGCCTCGGTTCAAGGCCAGGAGGGGAACCCTGATACGATTATTCTGCTGGGGCAGGCCTATATTGATTTTTTCATAGAGCATCCACAGTATTTCCAGTTTCTGTTCTACCATTCAGGCATCCTTATTGATCTGGACAACTACGATTCTGACAGCTATCCGCCATTTGCCCTATTCCGGACAACGGTCTATGAAGTGTTCCGCAGCAGCGGGCTGCCGGAGTCAGAATTCACCAAGCACCTAGTTACACTCTGGTCCATGGTGCATGGAATTACGGCTTTGCTTACTAATAACGGAGTGCGTTATTCGGGCAACTGGCGCGATCTGCTGGAGCTTAAATCTATCTTTTAGGGAGATGAAGTCTTGAGAACGATCATACACGATCTGCAGGAGCAAGAATTCGCGGGCTGGCTGGGGGATACGGCGCAAGAGGAAGTAACGGTCATCTCGGATAGGGGTGCGATCCGTTCGTGCATGGGCTGCTTCGGCTGCTGGACCCGGACTCCCGGGACATGCGTCATTAAGAGAGATGGCTACGACAATCTGGGGGAGTTGTTCTCCCGCAGCGATGAGCTCATGATCATCAGTAAATGTATGTACGGCAGCTATAGCCCCTTTGTGCTGAATGTGCTGAACCGGAGCCTCTCCTACATGCTGCCCTATTTTGTCACCACACACGGGGAGACACATCACCGGCCCCGCTATAAGCACCAGTTCACATTATCCGTACATTTCTATGGCAATGACCTTACGGAGGGTGAGCAGCATACGGCCCGAATGCTGGTCGCGGCAAACGGCCTGAATCTGTATTCGTCAGAGAACAACGTCTATTTCCACACCAGCCCGCAGCACATTAAGGAGGCCCTCCAATGAACATCGCGCTGATTAACGGCAGCCCCAAGCCAAACGGCAGCAACTCGGGCATACTGCTGTCCATGCTCGAGCCGCTGATTGCGGACGGGAACGAACTGCACCCCTATACGCCGAATAAAAGACCGCTCACTCCTGAAGAATACAGCGAGCTATGCCGCATGGATGTGCTGGTTCTGGCCTTCCCCCTGTATTATGACGGAATTCCGTCACACTTGTTCCAGCTGCTGGTTACCCTGGAAGGATATTTGAAGACCGAGCGCGAACGGGAGATTTACGTCTATGCGTTGATTAACAACGGCTTCTACGAGGGACAGCAGAACCACATTGCGGTGGAGATCCTTAAGAATTGGTGCGCGCGCGCCGGTGTTCACTTCGGGCAAGCCATAGGCCAAGGCGCCGGGGAAATGCTGGGCTCCCTGGATAAGGTGCCTCTGGGCCGGGGGCCGCTGAAGAATCTGGGCCGTGCCATGCATAGCCTGGCCGAGAGCATCCAGTCCAGAAGCGCCGGGGAATCCCTGCTCTTCAGCCCGAACTTCCCCCGCTTTGCCTGGAAATTCTATTCCACCCGTTCCTTCTGGCACCGCACAGCCAGGGAGAACGGACTGAAGCCGAAGGATCTGCGGCGGCGGATGTAACGAATACTGTAACTAATTGCATACTGGCGGTGGGGGGCTGCCGTACCCGATTAAGGTACAAGTGGAGGACTAAATTTAGGACTTAATTAGGACTTAATTGCACTCCGTACATCTAAATCACCTGATATTCCTCCGATGATATGTTTAGTTGTATTTCGTACACCTAAATTCCACCAATACCGGCCTTATCCCCCATTCAGGCAGATTTAGTTGTACAAACTACATTTAGAAGCGGCGAACCTTCCTTTTCACTGTTTTTAAATGTACAGAATGCAACTATCACTTTGTTTGTTTTTTTGCAATCGTAGTATAGAATACCTGTTACATAGTCTGCCAAAAAGGGGATGCTTATGAACAGGATAGGAAAGTTATTATTAGCACTTATAATGATAATCACTGGGTGTAGTAGATTTAACCCCATGCCTTTACCAGAAATGAGCGCTACTTTGGAGACCGGTGAAAGTGTCCCTGTGGAGATTAGTACGTATAGTTGGGGTGCTAAAGAGTTATACGGAGGTCCATGGGAAGCTATGGAGGAGAAAGATCCCGAGATTATTCCTGGCGGATCTACAATTAATATACAATTTGACTCTACACCTGATTCCATACTAATAAGAGAACACTTTAGTAAATACAAGTTCAAAGATATAACCGATTCTAACCAATTTAATATCCCGGATGATAAAGGGACCTACATTTATGGAGTAATGGCTACTTGGAAGAAAGGTTCCGCTATTTATGCCTTAAAAATTCAAGTTGAATAAAAAGCACTTAAGTTTTGAACTTGAAGCTTCACCGTCACTGCGGTGAACATTTGGACTTCCGGCCGCTGTTGTCCCCAGATTTCTTGATTAATATCGCTGTTCGCGAGTGAAATCCGGTGACAAAGGCGGTCGCTACCGCTCCTACAGTTCCAAATTTCCCCTCCGCTTCTTTTGCTTTTTGTTTATTTCTTTAGTGCTTTCTTATATGACTAGTACAACTTTTATTATCCCCAAAGAGCCCGGGCCCCTAACAGGACCAGGCTCTTTGGCATACCGCTATCTTGCTGAATTTAGAGTACTTCATCTCCAGTAATTCGGCGGCCCATTGGCGTTACATTCTCACTTCACTGGCAACTCCACACCAACCTGCTCCACCAGCTTCTCCGGCTTGACCGTGTTCCTGGAGCGGCAGTTCAGGAATTCCACTTCTTCCCCATTCTCAACATAAAAGGCCGGGCCGTCATGGTTCTCAATTGTGACCTGCTGGAACTGCACCTCGCGGACATTGCCGAGGAAGAAACCCCGGCGCTGCATGTCCTGAAGTCCTGCCATCATATCCGGCTGGCCGGGCACCGCGTGCTCCGCCATCGAGATATCAATGTTGGTGAAGGTGATTTCCGAGACGGCCTGCTCCGCCAGCCCGTACAGGAATCCCGCCGCCGCATGGACATTGCGGGCTGTAATATTGGCATAATGAATCCGCCGGAACTGTGGGGTCTCCTCCGTCACCGGATACGGGTTCTTGTCCCAGACGTATTTCTCCTTGCCCCGGGGTCCGCAGAAATAATAGAGATTCAGCGTGAAGGGACAGATCACATCCTCCATCACAATGTTGCTGATCCGGATATCCTCAATAATCCCGCCCCGTCCCCGCCGGGACTTCATGCGGATGCCGCGGTCCGTCTGCTTAAATACACAATTGCTGATCGTCACATTACGGATATCGCCACTCATCTCACTTCCCAGCACCACCGCTCCGTGGCCGTGAACCATCACGCAGTTCGTAATCGTGATATTCTCGCAGGGAATCCGCTCCTTAGTATCCTCGGTGCCTGCCTTAATGGCAATGCAGTCATCACCGACATCGATATGGCAGTTGCTGATACGCACATCGCGGCAGGATTCGGGATTGATTCCATCGGTATTCGGGGAATCTGCCGGATTCAGAATCGACAGATTATCGATCATCACATTGCTGCAATTGATCGGATTCACCGTCCAGCTTGGGGAATTCACCAGCGTCAGATCGCGGAGCGTCACCCGGTTGCAATCGTCGAAACCAATCAGTCTTGGACGGGGATACTCCAGCTCTTCCGGGTGGTCCCGATGCTTTTTCCACCAAGGTTCTCCATTCCCGTCAATGGTTCCGCTCCCGGTAATCGAGACATTCCTCAGGCCCGCTCCGTTGATGCAGGCGGCATGAACCTCCCGCTTCACCCCTTCCCACCGTGATTCCACGGCAGGATAATCCGCCGGATTGGTACTGAAGGACAATACCGCACCAGGACTGAGATGCAGCTCAATGTTGCTGCGTAGCCTAACCGCGCCTGTCAGGAAAGTACCGGCCGGAATATACACTGTACCTCCACCGTCACGGTCCGCCGCTGCAATAGCATCTACAATCGCCTGCGTTGCTGGCAACCCGCTGTCCCGCTGCGCTCCGTAGTCTATTATGTTATACACGGTCCGCCTCCATTCTTGTCATCCGCTGCCGGGCTGATCCAGGCAGCTTCCGGCTCTATTGTGCCTATGTCTGAACCGGCAGCCCTCTAACTCCACTCCGCTTATGCCGGATACAAATCCTGCATCTCCACACAGGCCATCACAAGCGCGCCCACGCCGTGCAGATCATTGCTGACCTTCGGACGGGTTACATAGTTACGGTAATCTCCCGCCGAGGTCCCGATGCAGATATCCGGCAGCAGCAGCCGGCCCTGCTCATCCCACTGGAGCACCTGAATTAAGCCTTCGTAGCCTTTACGCGCGGCTTCCGCCGCTTCATCCGCAACTTCAGCCGGAAGGATACCCAGCTTCACTGCTCTGGCAATCGTGTAGACGAACAGACAGGAGCCGGAGGTCTCCAGCCAGTTGTCCGGCTCCTGTCCCTTATCCACCACCTGATACCACAGGCCGCTCTGCGGGTCCTGATAACGGATCAACGCCTGTACGAATCCGCTTAGCTCGGCTGCAAGCTCTGCCCGTCCAGGATCAGTCTCCGGCAGTTCATCCATAAACTGTGAGACGGCAAGCCCGTACCAGCCAAGCGAGCGGCTCCAGAATTCCGGCGAGCAGCCGGTGGCAGGATTCGACCATGGCATACGGCGGCTCTCATCCCAGGCATGGTAGAGCAGGCCGGTTGCCTCGTCTTTCATATATTTGCGCATTAGGCGCTCCTGATGAAGGACTTCGGCCCGCAAGGCATCGTCTCTATAAGTATTCGCGTACTTCAGCGAGAACACCCCGGCCATGTACAGCCCGTCCAGCCACATCTGGTGCGGATATTTGTCCTTATGCCAGTACCCGCCCTCGGAGGTCCGGTTCAGCGTCAGCAGCAGATGGCGGAGCTTGAACGCAGCCTCCCGGTATTTCCGCTTACTGGTCCGTTCATACAGTGTGAAGAGCAGCAGCCCCGCCTGCACGGCATCCAGCTCATCCCGGGCAAAGTCGAAATTCCCCTGTTCATCCACCAGATCATCCACATACTGCTGGATATAATGGATGTAGCGGTCCTCCCGGAGTGTCTTCCACAGCAGCTCCATTCCGCACAGGAACACGCCCTGATGATAATGCCAGCGGTGCGCAGGCGGGAGTTCTCCCGCCTGATACGTATCCATTAATGAATCACAGGCCTTTTGTGCCCATTCAATCGGTGTTTGCGGCAGACTGCCTATCATCGTAATCCCCCTTCAATTGGTCAGAATATCCGGCGGCCCCTCTATCTCAGCGACCCTCCTTCCATCCTTCATCCTTCAGCCGTCAGTCATCAGCCGTCAGTCATCAGCCCTTCATCGAGCCCAGCATCGCACCCTTGGCAAAATGCTTCTGCAGGAACGGATACACCATCAGAATCGGCAGCGTAGCGACCACGATAACCGCCATTTTGATCGTCTGATCCGGCGGCGGAACCGTACCGTCCAGTGTCGCACTGTGATCCATCCCGCTGGCCAGCACGACAATCTGCCGCAGCAGGACCTGAATCGGCCATTTGGCGCTGTTATCCAGATAGAGAATGGCGCTCATATAAGTGTTCCAGTACGTCACGGCGTAGAACAGAGAGATCGTGGCAATAGCTGGCAGCGACAGCGGCAGCACGATTTTGAACAGAATCCCGAAGTCATTGCAGCCGTCAATCTTGGCCGATTCCTCCAGCCCCTCCGGAATGTTCTGAAAAAAGTTCTTGAGTATAATCATATTGAACGCACTGATCGCGGAAGGAAGAATCAGCGCCGCATACGAGTCAATCAGCCCCAGCTCCTTCACCACGAGGAACGTAGGAATCATCCCCCCGTGGAACAGCATCGTGAACACCACCAGGAAGTTGAACACCCGGCGGCCGTCCAGATCTTTGCGGGAGAGACCGTAGGCCATCAACGCCGTGATGAACATACTGAACAGCGTGCCTATCAGCGTGACTCCAATCGATACCCCTAGAGCTCTGAAGATCGTATTTGTGGAGAAAATAAATTTGTACGCCTCTAAGCTCCATACCTTCGGAATCAGCACAAACTTGTTGGCAGCCAGCTCAGCACTGGTTGTGAAGGAGCCTGCTACAACGTGGATGAACGGCAGCACCGTTACCAGCGCGATAAGGGCAAGCAGTATAAAGTTGACGGCAGAGAATAGTCTGCCGCTGAACGTGCGGTCTTCTACCATTTGAATTCCTCCTGCGGCATTTTAATATACGCCTTCTTCTCCTATTTTCTTGGACACCTTATTGACGGTCATGACCATGATCAGGCCCACAATCGACTTGAAGAAGCCGATGGCTGTACTGTAGCTGAACTGCCCTTGCCGCAGACCGGCGGTGTAGACATACGTATCGATAATTTCCGCAACCTCGCGGTTCATGGAGTTGAGCAGCAGGTAGACATGCTCGAAGCCCAGGTCGAGAACGGAACCGATTTTCAGAATAAACAGGGTGATGATCACTCCCCGGATGGCCGGAAGCGTAATATGCCAGACCTGTCTGAGCCGTCCGGCTCCGTCCATACGCGAAGCTTCATAGAGCCCCGGATCAATAGCCGCAATGGAAGCCAGATAGATAATCGTCCCCCAGCCTGCTTCCCGCCAGATGACCTGAAGGATATACATCGGCCGGAACCAGCCCGGACTCAGCAGGAAATTGATCTTGGCGAATCCGAAGTAAGCCAACAGCTCGTTGATAATCCCCCCGTCCATCGTCACCATAACGAAGGAGATCGAGACGACGATCACCCACGACATGAAGTGCGGCAGATACACTAAGGTCTGGAAGAATCTTTTGAAGAAGGTGCCTCTGAGTTCATTAAGCATCAGGGCCAGAATAATCGGAATCGGAAAATAAATCAGAATATTCATCCCGAACAAAATCAGCGTATTGGCTAATATGTTCAAGAAATCAGGCTCGGTGAACAGCCGGCTGAAATGCTTCATGCCCACCCATTCGCTCCCGGTAATCCCTTGGTAAGGCTTGTAATCCTGGAAGGAAATAATCAGTCCGTACATCGGCAAGTATTTGAAGATAATGAAATACAGCACGCCGGGGATCAGCATCACATAGAGTAATTTGTTGCGCCACAGCCGCTTCTTCAGCTCACTGCTGCTCTTGTATTTCTTCGGCTGCGGTTCGGGAACTACGCGGGGCGGGGCAGATACTTCCTGCATGATTCTCTTCCTTTCTCTGTAAATTATTCGTTAGTCAAGTGGAAACAGCTTCGCAGTCCTTTTAAAGGACGGTAATGTTTCAGCGAGAAATAGAAGGATAATCTATAGCGTGAAACATATAAATTCTTATATTTGGAAAAAAGGCTGCCGGAGCGCTAACCCGGGTCAGCCCTCTTCCTGTTCAGTCCGCTGCTATAGCGGCTATGCTCTGCTTATTTTTTGTACGCGGCATTATATTCTTCGATGATCTTCGCCCCGCCCCGGCTCTTCCAGTTCTCGACTTCCTTCTCGAAGCCGGCTTTATCCAGCTGACCGTACATGTATTTATATGTGGCATCCGCAATAATCTGCTGAAGCTCAACGCCCTTGGACGTATAGGTAGCCGAGTCGAGCGCCGCCGTAGGATCTGCGACCCCGTATTTCACGTTCTCCAGCACCAGCTCCTCTGCATGAATCCGGCCCGGCAGCACGTTTAAGCTCTGGTACATACCGTTCGTTTCGTATTCGCCGATGACGCTGTCCTTGAAGCCTTTGACCTCACGCTCGATCAGCTCTTTATTGTCGGTCGCTTTGGCCTTGCCGTCCACCACGGTATAGTGTGTGCCTTCAATGCCCCAGTACATCAGGTTCGATACTTCAGGAGTCATCATGTAGTCAAAGAACTTCAGAATCTTCTTCAGCTCCGCTTCATCCTTCACCGCCGATTTCGGGAACAGCACGACGTTGTTATAGCCGGGAATCATCCACTGGGCGAACTTGCCGTCAGGTCCAGCCACCATACTATGCGTATCCAGCACGGCATCCGGCACGTTCTTGATCAAGTCTTTGTTCAGGGAATCGATGTCCTGCATCGAGCCGCCGATATAGAGCCCGGCTTTGCCGCTGGTGAACATATTGACCGCATCCGTCTTGCTGGTTGCTGCGAAGTCCTGGTTCATGTAACCGCCTTCACGCAGCTTTTTGAAGAAATCCATAGTATCGATATATTGCGGAAAAGTGAACTCTGGCGCAAGCTGGCCATCCTTCTCCGCCCAGTTGTTCGGGGTGCCGAACCAGGAGGAGACGGTTTTGAACGCACCATACACCAGCTCGTTGCGGTCAACAACACCGATGGTATCCTTTTTCCCGTTGCCGTCCGGGTCCTGCTCGGTAAAAGCCTTAGCCATCGCGAACAATTCCTCCGTGTTGGCCGGTGCTTTCAGTCCCAGCTTATCCGCCCAATCCTTGCGGTAGATGATGCCCTGGCGGGCCAGCGGACGGCCGATATACAGGGTATACAGCTTGCCGTCGACCTTGGTGTTGTTCAGGATCTCCGGCTTCAGCTTGTTCAGGTTCGGGAATTCGCTGAGCAGCGGACCGATTTCCCAGAACTGTCCGTCCTTGATCGCTTCCTTCATCTGCAGGAAGGTCGTCTGATTCTTCAGGTAAGTCACCTGCGGCAGGGAGCCGGTGGCGAACGAGGAGTTCAGCTTCTCTTCATACGTGTCGGCCGGGAAGAACTGGTAGGTCAGCTTCGTATTCGTCAATTTCTCCACTTCATTCTTGATCGTATCCGGTGGAGTATCTGTCGTATTCAGCGGCAGCATAATCTTGATCTCTGTCGGCTTCTCCGGCTCTGCGGCCGGGTCCGTGGTTGCGGTTGTGTTGGTCCCGGTGCTGGCGCCCGGGTCTTTCGTGGCTGCCGCCTCTTTGTTGTTGTTACCGCCGCAAGCGGACAACACGCTGAGTGTCAGCAGCGAGCTTAGGAGCAGGGTGAAGGATTTTTTCGTCATTCCTCTTTGACCTCCGTTTAACTTGTATTGGTTACAAGCCTCACATTACGCTCTGCGCTGGATTACGAAAACAATCATTTGCTCATAAAGGTGCGCAGCGGCGGGAGGTGTGGGTTAATGATTATCGTGTGATGGGGGGATAGGCATTGTGGGAAACCAATTTGGGGCGGCGGGCGGGACTGAGGGGCGGCGGCGGGCGGTGAGACAAGAGGAGCGGCGGCGGGCGGGACTGCGTGAGCTTTGGACTTCCGGCCGCTGTTAGGTTTGGATTTCCTGATTCGGACCGCTAATTGCGGTAGAAATCCAAACCTAAAGGCGGACGCTACCGCTCCTACAGTTCCAAACCTCCCTCCGTCCCTTTCTGCCGCTCCAGTTAGGGGGCTTTCAAGGCCTATCCTTGAAAGGGGGGCAAAGGGAATAGCCCCGCCGCTTCGCGCGGCGGGGCCTTGGAAGGTTACCTACTCCTGCAGGTAGCAAGTGGAAAAATGCATCTTAATTAGGCTCATTTCCGAGAAAAGGCGGAAGCAGGTGGAAAAAAGGCATCTAATTTTGTTAGTTTTGCATACTGCGGCCGAATTGGGCGAATTTAAGTGTTGTTTTTCCAATTGTTATTTTAGCAGCGTTTATTTGTTCATCAACAAGTGGAACAATTCCAACTATCTCGGGCCGCATGATCCGAGTACGTACCGATCAAGAGATTTTGAACAAGCTTGATGCTTGCACCGAAAAGCTCCAAACGACCCGTTCCAATGTTATTCGCATTTTACTCTCAAAATAATCTTCCCCTTAGCCCGGCCGGATTCGGAATACTGCATCGCCTGCTGGGCTTCATCCAAAGGAAAAACCCGGTCAATAACAGGCTTGATTGCGCCCGATTCCAGATATGCAGTGATGATGTCCAGTTGCCTGCCGCTTGGCTTCATGAACAGGAAGCTGTATTTGACATTGTACTGTTTCTCCAGCTTGGTTAGCTTACGGGTAACAAGCCGGAGAGCCGTTGTTTTCAGAAAACCAGCACCATACTCTGCACCAAAACGGGCGTTGGGCAGACCCGATACGGATACGACCTGCCCTCCCGGTCTGACGATGCGGAATGCTCGCTCCAGCGCCTCACCACCGAGAGTATCGTATACTCCATCATAATTGTGCAGCACCTGATCGAACTGCTCTGTTTTATAGTTGATGACCTGATCGGCCCCAAGGGATTTAACGAGTTCAGTTCCAGCTTCACTGGCAGTGGTTGCAACGTAAATCCCCATCACTTTGGCAAGCTGGATGGCAAAGGTGCCTACTCCGCCCGCTCCTGCCTGAATCAATACCTTTTGCCCAGCCGTTAGCTGAAGAATATCATGTAGTGCCTGATAAGAGGTCAGCCCAACAAGCGGGATCGAAGCTGCTTCTTCAAAAGTAAGGTTGCGGGGCTTCAGCGCGATATCATCCTCATGAACGACAATATACTCCGCGAAGGTGCCAATTTTGCTTTTTCTGGGCCGGCCGTAGATTTCATCCCCTACCCTGAATTTCTTCACCTTGTCCCCCACCTGGGTAATGACACCTGAGAAATCATTGCCCAGAATAAGCGGCATCTCATATTTCAAAAGCATCCGTAATTTGCCATCCCGGATTTTAAAATCAATCGGATTAATACTGGCCGCACGGATTTCCGCAAGCACCTCATGCTCGCCGGCTTCAGGCATTGGGCGGTCCGCTAAACGAAGCGGGGTTTTTCCGTATTTTTCGATAACCATTGCTTTCATGATGGACCCTCCAGCTTTTGTCTAATAGAACCGTTCAATGAACTCATCGACATGAGTGACTACATTCCTCAGCGTCCCGAGGTTGGTTCTGACGTCCATGTAATAAAAGTTCTTGGCCCCTTCCTCCCTGACCCTAATAATCCCTGCCTCTCTGAGAATTCTAAGATGATGCGACACCGCCGGGCGCGACAGATGGGTTAGCTCCGTAATCTCGCCTACACGCAGGCCGTTTGTACATGTCGTCTCCATAAGTGCCGTAATAATCGACTGGCGTGTATCATTCCCAATGGCAGACAAGATCTGCTGGCATGTTTTAAAATCTTCTCTAATCCTTCGGACCGCTTGCTGCTTATCCATGTTACTCCCCCTCAATCCGCTTCCCCGTTCAAAAAAACGAACCTTTTGCTGATGAGTATGCCACACCCGGTTACACGCTGCAATATTGGGAAAGAAAATCGAGATCACAAGGATATATTTTACATTTCGCTTAATCTTTCAAGTGAAGAATTTTTGTAATGCAAAATAAAGGAAACCTCGAACATCTTTCGTCCAAGGTTCCCCGTTGTATCTCCTGTGCTTCTTACTATTCGCATTGAAATGATTTATAGATTTACAGACTGATGAAAAAATCGATTTTCAAGCAGCTGCATTCAAAAAAATCCAACTACTTCAGTCTCTAAAACACCTGTGCTTGTATAGTTCTATAGTTTCATCGTAGTTATCCGCATTCTTTGTATGAAAAAGCAAGGTAACCATGCAGGATCTCATTGACTTTTTGTCCAGGCAATAATATATTATTGTCAGGGCAAAAAAGGGGTGATGAAATGTCCGCTAAGAAGATGGGGCGTCCTCTATCTGACAATCCCAAAAGCAAAAAGATTGAGATACGTGTTGATCAAGAGATTCTGAGCAAGCTAGATGCTTGCACCGAAAAACTACAAACGACCCGTTCCGATGTGATTCGCAAGGGAATTGAAAAGGTGTTTGACGAGCTCCAAAAATAAAGAAGGAAGCAGCGTAAATCCCGCAAAGAACACCGCTACTTCCTACCCACACATCCGCTTGGATAAGCAGACTGCATAAATATCCTACCATGTGCAGGAATCTCATTCAAGCGATGCGATGAACATAATGGGAGGACGAACATGAAAACAATTTTGGAAGCCTTGTACCACGGGAAGCTTCAACCCGATATGAACATTGTGCCATCACATCCAGAGTATCGTTCTGCATGCAGACAGGTAACAGCAGAGACACAGCAATGGCCCGAACGGTTGGGCGAGGAAGTGTTTAGAGAGCTGGAGGAATATTTGGACTTGTGCGACAGCGTGAACAGTATACGTGTGGAAGCTGCCTTTATTGAAGGGTTCAAGTTAGGAGCAAACCTACTGATTGAAACGATGAGTAGTCTACCATAAGCTGTTGAGAATATATTCGGATTAGTCCCATATCTAAGCCCCACCGCTGAAGCGGCGGGGCCTCCTTATACATTAACAGCTCCATTCTGGAAATGAGGATATTTCTGCGAATCGTTCAGGGTGTGTGCTTGAAGTCTACTGGGAGTGGGCGACGACGGTGATTAGATGCTTAGATTCAAGCCACAGTACAACATTTACTTATCACCATAATGAGTTCGAAAAGCATAAAACTCAATCACTCCACTTTGGATACGATATACTAAGCGGTTGGTGTCATCAATGCGACGGCTCCAATAACCAGAGAAATCGCCACGCAGGGCCTCCGGCTTTCCGATCCCCTCGTAGCCGTTTCGTTCAATATCTTTTATGAGCTGATTGATCCTTCTCAGTGTTTTTCTATCCTTGGTTTGCCAATATAAATAATCTTCCCAGGCATTGTTTGTAAAAATAAGTCTACTCATCAGCCATATTCTCTAATTCGTTCATTGTTTGAGTCACAGTCTTTCCTTGCTCCATCTGTTGAATGGATTGCTTTAACCATTTGATGTTGGATGGATTATAGAAAGGATCAGTCTGAGTTGTGATTTCAAAAGGAATTCCACCTTGACGTAGTGACTGTCTAACAAAGATATTTATCGCCGTTGTCATGTTTAATCCCAAATCTGAAAAAAGCAATTCCGCTTCTTTTTTTAGGTCTTCATCAATCCGAATATTGATATTGGTTTGAGCCATTCTCAACACCTCTTTCATAAGTATTGTTTACATCGTATTATATTTTACTCACAAGGTAAATACAATGTGCGCATATTTAAATTTCGGGGAACAGAGACAACTCTCCGATTCCCCTTAAGGTGAATACTCCCTTATAATTAAATATGAAAACAAAGAAGGAGTCATTGTAGTGAAACAACGGCTCCTTCTTTATTAATTGCTATATATAGATAAACTTGATGGAACATCAGTATCAGCCGGGTTTTCATCTGTTTCATTTGAGAGTAACGCACTGAGATACAATTTATCTAATTTTGGTTCCTATGCTTTTTTAGAAAAACTAAAGGATATTTCTGCAAATCGTTCAGGTGTGTGCTTGAAGTCTACTGGGAGTGGGCAGCGACGGTGATTGGATGATTGAATGAAGCTCAGCGGGTACAGGGGGCAATAAGTTCGATGGAGGATTGTAGGAGAAATAGATTGTTCAACTGTTAACCTGTACTGCTTCTGGATTGCTTAAGGATGTTGGTGAGAACGCCCAGAATCTTATGCTTCTCATCATTGATCAACTGATACTGCTGAACCGACTTCGTTAGAAATTCTAGGCCGCTGTGATATTCTCCTCTGTCTAGTAGGTACTTAGCCAGTTCCAGCAGTAAATTAGCTTGACGGTCTAGAACTAATTTACGCGAATATCTCACCTGGACCAGATCAATAACACTCTTCTCTAGGTCCTGCTTAAATTGTTGTAAGATAGCGTTGATATTAAAGTTGTATTTATTAGCAGCCTTAAGCATATACAACAACCCAGTAATTCTCTCCTCTTGATGTGCGTTAAGGTAGGCAGAATACTGCTCAATTACAGTGGAATCTCCACTTACCAGCTTTGTCAAAAGAATATTATCTTTGGACCACTCCATGAACAAACTTTTCCAACGCTCGACCTCATCTCCTTGCTCTCTAACCCAGCTCAAATCAGCATAACTTCTTATAAAACCCAAAGCTCCCTCATAATCACCCAGCTCATCGCAGACATTTCCGCGCAGCAAATTACTGTACGCAATGTAAAAGAACAGCGGTCTGCCGGGAAGCATGACCGGTTCCGATGCTCTGTGTTCGTCCCGGACCTTCAGGTCATATTGAATTCTGGCCTTATGGCCCATCTTAGCGGCGTATTCCTCAACCTTGTCCCAGCGCTGTAGGGAGCGGTATGTATTGGCAAGCTCTTTGAGTGCATCAAGCTGATCAACTTCATCTAACCGTTCGACAAAAGGCTCGAACCGGTTCGCAGCCCACAGGTTCCGGTTCTGGTCATCGCTGAGCGCAATGGTAAACAGCCTGAACTGGCATAGGGCTAGCCGTTCCGAATGCTGATAACGTTCAGATTCGGCGACGATCTCATAGATTGCGGCGGCGGCATCCCTTTTCCCGGCCATGAAGAGTTCTTCTGCACTATCAAACAACAGGGGAGCGTACATCAGATTGTCCATAATATGGCGGGCCATTCGCTCAATACTCTCCAGCATGTTCAGTTCGGCACAGCGAAGCAGCAGCGGTCCAATCCTCCGCCAGTCGGAAGAGCCGCCAAAAATATAGTCATTGATGTACAAGTCGTAAAAATATCCTTCTTCCCGTCCCATGGCCTGAGTAATCCGATCCAGCTGCTGCATCGCAATAGGCCGGTGCCCGCGAAGAATATTGCTGAGTGTTCCGGAATGAAGCTGAGAACGCTTGGCAAATTGGGTAATCGTCAAACCAGTCCTCCGCAAATATTCCTCCAGTTCCGATAATACCGTAGTCGTTGCCTGCAAGTCCTAACCACCTTTCCTCTTCAATTTGTGATTTATAGAATAATATCCCTTTTATATTACACAAAATATATCAACGGAAGATTCATTAATCAAGTGTTTATTTATGTATTTTTCCTATATTTTAAAAATTTGGAATTTCGATTACCATTCAAATGTGGTACCACATTTTTCTCCTTCCACCTGCATGATGGCTGAGTCTGGACCAGCATTCGGCCTACATCCACCAGCCCATTGTGTTCGGTTTTCCGCATACATCAATGCTCCTCACCATTCTCCTTCAGCCACACTCATTCCAAGCTTATCATTGAAGCCGAGACAGCTTATTTGTCCTCAGTAAAATGCAAAATACCTGCGAGTTCCAATGAGGAACTGCAGGTATTTGCCTAATTCTTTTCTTATAGCGACTGGTACCCGGCTGAACAATTGTGGAGAACCTCACATCGTATACGCCAATATAATATCCCCGTTATCTTCAAACTCCCCAGTCTCGGTGAATCCTACACTCTTATAGAGCTTATTAGCCGCTAGATTAATCGGGATATGCGATACCCTAATCTGTGTGCAGTCCTCGCAGCTGCTCAGCATCTTAATGACCTCTTTAATTGCTGCTTTCCCGTATCCTTTACCCTGAAATCTCCCGTCAATCATAAATCTCAGAATCCAATAGTAACCGTCTGTATATCTTTCATTATCAAAAAGGATAAATCCAACCATCCTTCCCTCAGCAAAAATACCGTAGGGTACCGATGTGGGCTCATTTACCGCATGCACAAGTGAATCTGCATTACTTGCAACCAAGTCCAACTGCTCCGTGCTCACGCTCAATTGAGTACATTCGTGTTCCAGCTCGGGGGTAATCTTATGTAATTGAATATTCACGGTGTAATCTACCCTTCATTATAAATTTGCTACTTCAGTTAAGCAGGAGATTATAGATTCTCTCTCCATCTTGGTTCAAAAGTTGTTCACTGATAAATCCTAATTCTTCATACAACTTCATTGCAACTGAATTTCTTTGTTCCACAGTTAAGGATATTAAGCTACACTTCGGATGGATTTCTTTAATGAATTTAATGATTTCTACCATAGCTTGTTGCCCATAGCCTTTTCGTTGGTGCTTGTGGTCAATCTGAAACCCGCCGATCCAGTAATTATCTGAGCTGCCAGGTGTATATGAAATGTAAAAGAAGCCAATGATACTGCCGTCTATGGACAGAATATACGGATCTAACGCTTCATCCCACGGCTTGATATAAGCATACGCGAGCGACTCCATCACTGAAGGAACGAAGTGCCTATGCTCTTTACAGACAGATATCTCTAGAGCTTCTTCCCAATTCTGGGCGTTCACAGGTTGGATAACGATTGGTTTCATGTTTTCTCCTTATATCAACAGTTGAGGTATAAATATCATCCTATCATAATATTGGTAAATTATCCTCTCACTCCTCCCCCTCCCGCGCCTTCCCCTCCGCCTCCCCGTACTCCTGAATAATCAGGCTGCCGCCGCTGGCGTGCCATTTCTCGACCTCCCCGGCGAAGCCGGCGGCGTCGATGTTGCCGAGAATATAATTGTAGGTGGCATCCACGATGATCGCGGACAGCTCGGCGTTCTTCTCGTCATAGGTCGGCGAGGTTAGCGAGACGGTAGGGTCATCGACCAGAAACTGCTCGTTATCCCGGCTGAGCTGGTCGGCCAGGGCGGTGAGCTGCTCCTTTTGTGCGACCTCCTTGATATGGGTATTGCCTACATCAGCGATCATCAGGGAATTGAGCGGATTGACCTCATACACCCGAAGCTGGGACGTTTCTTCCGGAAGAATCACTTTGCCTTCCCCGTCCAGCTTATAGTGGCGGCCCTCGAAGCCGTAGGCCATCAGGCCCGCTACATCCTCATCCATCGTGCGGTCGAAGAATCCCAGCACCTGCTTCAGCTCCTGCTCGGTAGCAATGGCTTTACGTGAAAAGAGGTACAAGCCGTTGTACTTCGGTATGGACCATACCTTATATCCGTCCGGCCCTTTAATCCTGTTAATCAGCGTCAGCTCTGCTTTGGGGTTGATCGCCTTGGCCTCAATGGAGAGCCGCTGCACATCCGTCATACTCCCGATGAAGATCCCGGCCGTTCCCCGGATGAATTTGTCCCGCTGCACTTCCTTGCTGGTCAGGGCGAAATCCTGGTTAATGATCCCTTCCTTGTATAATTTGCGCATGAAGTTCATCGTGTCCATATATTCAGGGGTGGCGAATTCCGGGATGAACTGTCCATCTTCGATTTTCCAGTTATTCGGCGTGCCGAAATAGGAGCTTAACGTCTTGAATACCCCGTACACCAGATCGTTACGGTCCACCAGTCCGAGGGTGTCTGCCTTGCCGTTGCCGTCCGGGTCATTCGTGGTGAACTGCTTCATCACCTCATAGAGTTCCTCCAGCGTTCCGGGCGGACTGAGATGCAGCTTCTCCAGCCAGTCCTTGCGGATAATAATGCCTTGCCGGGAAGCCGGTCTTTCTGTATAGAGACCATAGATTCCCCCGTCCACCGAAGTCTGCTTAAGAATCGCCGCATTCAATTGACTGAGATTCGGAAATTCCGCCAGATAGGGACCAATCTCCCAAAAAGCGCCCGAGCGGATCATATTCTTGACCGGATTATAATCGGTGAATTTCACGAACGTTACTTTGCCGAGGGAGCCGGTGGTCAGTGCGGTATTCATTTTGTCCGTGTAGACGCCTTCCGGCACCCAGGTAATATCGAGCTGAGTCCCGGTCAGTCTCTCAATCTCGGCAATCAGCTCCACTGAAGGCGTCTGCGGAAAATGCAGCGGTGCCAGAATCGAGATCGGTGCCGATGCCCCCGCTGAATCGGAACGCCCAGACTCATCCCCGCTGCAAGCGCTTAATATAATGAACAATAAGAATAGGATGAAGCACCCTGCAAGAGCTTTCTTCCTGCCCGTTAACCGGTTGAACATTCCATAACCCCCTGAAGCGTAATTTTTATATTGATGAATGATCTACAATAAGAATCACTTAGGATAACAATAAAAAGCAAAGAAGCGGAGGGGAAATTTGGAACTGGAGGAGCGGTAGCGTCCGCCTTTGTCAACGGATTTCACCCGCGAAGAGCGGATTGAATCAGGAAATCTGTTGACAACAGCGGCTGGAAGTCCAAATGTTCACCGCAGTGACGATTATGCTTCAAGGTAAAATCTTTAGTGTGTCTTATGTACTCATTGAGAAATTAAACATATTAGCGAATGATTAGAGAAAATGATTATTGCGGCACCAGATGATTATTGTTATTATCCTTCGTGATGCATACACTTAAGACAGTGATTTTTCTATTTCATGCAAAGGTGCTGAACGCTGTTGAAACATCTTAGCTTTCTCAGTAAATTAACTATGTTCGCGTTCGCCATCAGCATCCTGCCGGTGCTGTTCATTGGTTCGTTCTCCTATTTCACATCCTCCAGCGAGATTCAAAAAAATGTTAATGAAAGCAAAAAGGAGCTCATTTTACAAATTACCTCAAATGTAGAGCATAAGCTGAATACTGTCAACCAGACACTGAACCAGGTCGTAAACTCTTCGGTGCTGAAGAAGGCGCTGAACAACCCGCTTAGTGAAAACGATTTCATTTTATATAACGACATCCGCAATGAAATCCGCAATATGCAGTCCTTCGATACGAAGCTGGAGGATGTCATCCTGCTCAATCAGCGCCAGAACTGGATGATCAAGAATTCAGGGCTCTACCGGCTGAATGAATACCGCAATTACGAGCAGCTGACGAATCTGCTGAATGTGGAAGGCAGCTCTTCTTGGGTGCTGAACCCCTCCTCCCTGTTCTACAGTGAAGAGAGCATTAACGTGACCGGCTGCAATTACAGCATCAGCCTGATTAAGAAGCTGCCGACCACCAAGCTGCAGAAATACGGACTGGCTCTGGCCAATATTCCGGCCTGCAGTCTCCAGGACTTCATTAATCCCGATATGCAGCCGCTGGACAGTATTATGGTGCTGGATAAAAGCGGTCGGATTCTGCTGCATCCGGACCGCAAGCTGATCGGAGAGCCTGCCACAGCGGCCGGATTCACGGGATTCGAGCAGATCGCCGCTACCACTGAGCCATCGGGACAATTCAAGACCAAGCTTAATGAAGCTGATTACTCGATCACCTATATGCGTTCCCAGTTGAACGGCTGGATCTATCTGTCGGCCACCTCCATTAAGAGTCTGACCCGCGAATCCGGCAAAATCGGCACTTACACGGTATTCGTCTGCACGTTCATGCTGCTCTTGTCTGTGCTGCTTGCCTGGCTCGGCTCCCGGCGTATGTACACACCCATCGAACGGCTGTTGACCCAGATTGGACTGCGCCGTCCCGGTCTGCGGGCAGGGCGTACGGATGAATTCCAGCTCATCGGTGAGCAGGTCCATTCCCTGTTCCAATCGAAGTCGCAGCTGGAGAAGGAGGTTAGCCAGCATCTCGGACAGGTGCGGACCTTTTTTCTGATTCAGGCGTTCGGAGGTAATCTGAGAAGACGCGAGCTGATGGAGGAGCTTGTGCAATACGGGTACGGTAAGCAAGTCGAGGAATGGAAGACGATGGCTGTCATTACGCTGAGCATCGACTTCTCCGAGGAGAATAGCTATGAGAAAAAGGATCTCAATCTGCTCTTATTTGCAGCGCATAATATGACTCAGGAGCTGGTCTCTGCGCAGCACAGGCTAACCCCTGTGATGATGGGCCATGCCCTGACTGTCGTCATAGGCAGTGAGGAGGAGAGCACGGAAGCTTTTCACCGGATGCTCTATGCGCTGACGGAGAAGCTCCAGCAGGAGATTAACGGGGTTCTGAAGCTGCAGGTCAGCATTGGGCTGAGCCTGCCGTTTCATTCGTTTGACAAAATGTCCATTGCCTACCGGGAAAGCCTGGAGGCTCTGAAGCACCGGATTACCCTGGGCAAAGGCATCATTATCCAGTACGAGAATATCAATTCCGGCAAGCATTATCTCAATTTGAACTACCCGACCCACACGGAAAATGACCTGATGGATGCCATCAAGCTGGCGGACAGCGATAAGGCGAAGGAGCTGCTGCATAAGCTGTTCAAGTGTATTTTTGCGCTGGGACTGTCGCCGCAGGAATATCAGATTCCGCTGACCCGGCTGCTGAACAATACGCTCATTATGATGCAGGAATCGGGAATTACGCTGAATCAGATCTACCACGCGAGCGGTTCCCTGTTCGAGGAGCTGACCGATCTGCATATCGTGGCCGAGATCGAAGACTGGTTCTGGACCATTGTGATTCAGCCGGTCATCGTCATCTTCCACAGCAGGCAGAACGCCCAGTATCATAATATCTCCGAGAAGCTGATCGACATCGTCCAGCATGAGTATGACCAGGATCTGACGCTGGAGGAGTGTGCTTCCCGGCTGCATTATAACGCCAACTACATCAGCAGTGTATTCCGCAAGGAGACGCAGTATTATTTCAGTGATTACCTGACCATGTACCGGTTCAAAATGGCAAAAAAATGGCTGGAGGAGACCGATATGCCCGTGAAGGATATCGCCTCCCGCCTGAGATACAATAATTCACAGAATTTCATCCGTTCCTTCCGCAAGCAGGAGGGGATGACCCCCGGGCAGTACCGGGACAGCTTCCACACGAAGCTTAGAGCGGTCCCGGGCGATGAGTAGGGGCCTTGCCTTCAGGCGGGGCCTTGAGCCTCTTCAGCTTTCTTTTTCTGATAAACCATGTAAGAAGTACAGCCAGAATAAGCAAGATAACGCCTGCTGTGATCGCAATATTCCTGATATCCGGTACATAGACTACCAGCTGAATCGGCTCGGAATCCGCAAGGGACACATGCCAGGTTAACGTGTTGCCGTCTTGCTCGGCCGCATTATTAGCGCCGTATAGATCATAGGGAATCGTTAATTTGAAATCGACGGAGAAGCTGCCCATCAGCAGCCGCACCAGGGACTTAGGGACATTCAAGCTGCCGATGCCGTCGATAATCTCATCGGAGTAGGCGTTCAGCTTAGGCTGGGCCACCACATCGTATTTGGTATACAGCCACCTGTCCGTCTGTCCCACCTTGGCCTCTACAATATCAAAGCCGCTGCTGCTATTCTTCAGCTCCTCCATCGAAGCATACGATTTATGAAATTGATATTCCGTTGATTTGCCGCTTGCTGTCTTCTTCAGCTCTATGCCTGCGGCCGCCAGCCGGGTGGTTAGAAGCTCCTCCACTTTGCCGCTGACCAGCTTCTCTGCCCGGGCATCCAACATAAGACTGAAGGCCAGATCCAGGGAGCCGTCCTTCTTCACGGTTACATGGGCGGTGCCTTGCGCGCACCCTGTAAGCAGCAGGACAAGCATAAGCATCATCAGTATTGCCTTAATTCGAGTCCCGTTCAACCTGCGTTTCTTCAACCTCTGTCCCTCCATCCGCTGACTGTTGCTACTAGCTTAACCGTACCTTGAAGAAGCGAATCTTCTCTTATGGAGTCAAGCTTAACACATCCCGGGGAGGTACAGAAAGCCCCCAGCCTGCGGATATCCGTAAGCTGGAGGCTTCCATGTGCATAATCCTGTTATTTTTTCAAATGATAAGGGACGGTAGTGATAATTACATTGCGCCGGTACAGCAGATGCGCGCGGATCAGCAGGCTCGATTGGTTATGCAGAATGTTATGCCAGCCCTTCTTCGGTATGAATTGAGGGACAATGACGGTCACCTGATAATTCGACTCGCTGGCCTTGCGCTGAACCGTATCAATGAACTTGGTCAATGGATGAATGATGCTGCGGTAAGGTGAATACAGCGTTACCAGCCGTACTTCAGGATGGAATTTCTTCCACTTCTCTTCGAAAATAGCGTCATCCTCCCGCTCGAACGGGATGTGGACGGCGATAATCTGCTGCGCACTCAGCGACTTGGCATACCGCAAGGAATTCTCCACCACATGGGTAATCCCTGCTACCGGCAGGATGATGATATTCCCTTCAATCGCAAGCGGCGGCTCCCCGCAGGTGGCTACCCGCAATTGATCGGCGACCGATTCATAATGCTTGTAGATGCGGTAGAAGAACAGGATAATCAGCGGCAGGAAGACCAGGACCGGCCAGACCTGCGTGAATTTGGTCAGGAAGAACATCATTGTGACAATGAAGCTGATCAGCGCCCCGATTGCATTGATGATCAGCTTAGGCAGCCAGCCCTCTGGCTTGTGCCGGAGCCATTTGACGATCATGCCTGTCTGCGACAGGGTGAACGGGATGAAGACCCCGACTGCATACAGCGGAATGAGATGCTCCGTCCGCCCCTCAAAGGCAATGATCAGGATAATCGACAAGATGCCCAGGCTGAGAATTCCGTTCGAGTACCCCAGACGGTCTCCACGCACAGTGAACATCCGGGGAATGAATTTATCCTTCGCCAGATTCACAGCCAGCAGCGGAAATGCGGAATATCCGGTGTTCGCCGCCAGAACCAGAATTAAGGCTGTCGTTCCCTGCACGACATAATACATGAAGTTGCGGCCAAAGACATGCTCGGCAATATCGGACACCACCGTAACCTGTTCACGCGGAGCAATGCCGTAATAATACGCCAGGAACACGATGCCTGAGAATAACAGCGCGAGCAGAATTCCCATCGCCGCTAAGGTTTTAGCTGCATTATTCGGTGCCGGTGCCTTGAAATTGGGGATCGCATTTGATATGGCCTCCACCCCAGTCAGCGCCGAGCTGCCTGAGGAGAACGCCCGCAGCAGCAGGAACAGGCTGATTCCGGCCACCGGTGTTCCCAGTGAGGTGTGAAGCTCCGCCGGTACTCTTCCGGTCAGCACATTGAACAGGCCCAGCCCGATCATAATGAACATCGCCAGTACGAACAGATAGACCGGGTACGCAAGGAAAGAGGCCGACTCGGTAACCCCGCGCAGATTCAGTGTCGTGATCAGCAGGACGAAGATGATGGCAATTATCACATTATAAGGATGCAGGCTCGGAAAAGCTGAAGTGATCGCATCCGTTCCCGCAGAGACACTGACCGCTACGGTAAGTATATAATCGACGAGCAAGGAGCCCCCGGCAATCAGACCCGGATATTTACCCAGATTCTCCTTGGATACAACATAAGCTCCGCCGCCCTGGGGATAGGCGAAGATGATCTGCCTATAGGAGAGTATCAGGGCCAGCAGCAGCACCAGTACCCCGCCTGCAATCGGAATGGAATACCAGAATGCGGCTGTACTAACCGTGATCAGCACCAGCAGAATCTGCTCCGGGCCATAGGCCACAGAGGACAAAGCATCCGAGGACAGTATGGCTAGGGCCTTGGTTTTGTTAAGCTTCTGTTCTCCCAGCTGATCGGACTTCAGCGGCCGTCCGATCAGGAACCTTTTTACCGAAGACATCATCATCACTCACCGACTTTTTTATTGTTATATTACCCCTGGTGCACGAATAAAATCTGGACCTTTAATTGGATACAGACACTATTTTTGCTGTCGTTCGATACTACATTAATTCTTTTATCACCATCTGTATATATGCAGATATCCTAGACAAACCCCAAACCATGAATAACAAATGATATTCGCCGAAAGACACAGCAAAAGGGACCAAGCAGGCTTTCCGCTTCGTCCCGTTTGCTTATTTCAGCTTTTTTTGCTATATTCAGCCATTTTCAGGATGTCTCACAGCCAGTCCTGTGTAAGCAGCGTCCGCAGCAGCTCCACCTGCTCCCTGCCGATCCGTGCCGTGATTTCGGCTTCAATATTTTGCTTGATCTCCAGCATACTCCGGCAAGCCGCTGTCCCCTTCGCAGTGAGCACGATAGGCTTGTCCCGGCTATTCCCTTCCTTAGCAGGAGTATCCACGTAACCCTCAGCCAGCAGATTGTTGATCGTCTTTTGCGTCCCCTGGCGGGAAATGCTGATCAGCCTGCTGATCTCCGAAATGGACAGAACGCCGTGCTGCTCCAGCATCGCCAGAATATGCGTCTCTGTCTTATTCAGCGGCTCGCCGCTCATCTGGTTTACCTTGTCGCGCAGAACCTTGTGCTTCTCGCTGATCATATCGACCAGATTCAACCCGCTCATATATTCCTTCATTTACAAGACCTCCATTATAGAAATGCAGTTCCGTCTAACCGAGAATTACTGTCGCTCCAATTGTCAACTAGGTTGACAATGATCCATCCCACTGCTACTATAAGTGAAGTTTGACAAACTTACATTTAAGGGAGTTAGGAAACATGGGCAGTAACAAAAAGGAAGCTTTAATTTTCACCAGTATGATGTGTTTTTGCATGGTCGTCTTTATGTCTTTTTACAATGTGATTATAGCGAACGGATTCAACAGCAGACTGCTCACGGATGTGGCTGTGGGCTTGCTCCCGGCACTTGCCGTTGCCCTGTTCTGCGATATTGTGGTGGTTGGCAGAATTGCCAAAGGGCTGGCCTTCAAAATAGTGAAGCCGTCCGCACCCCAGATCCGCAAAGTGCTGACGATCTCTTGCTTCATGGTCTGCGGCATGGTCATTCTCATGTCTCTATACGGCACACTAGCACACTTCGGATTCGGGGACAACTTCTTCCGTCATTACTTCTCCATCCTGGGGCTTAATTTCATATGCGCCCTGCCGCTCCAGCTGCTGGTGGCCGGTCCGCTGACCCGCTTCCTGTTCAGCCGGATGTTTCCGGTCCGTACGGCAGCACCAGGCGTCTAAGGCTGGCTGAAACCAGTCCGCCGCTTTTACTCGAATACGGGCATGGCCTCCAGCCATGGCTGCGGTGTTCCCGCCACCATACCAAAAAGGGTGCTCAGCAAGCCATGACCTCATGGCTTGCTGAGCACCCTTGTCCGGGATTATTCTATTGATTATTTATTCCATGAAAGACAGGCGCCCGCCCTGGAGCCGTACACTGCCGCCCTTAGCATAGAAGCTTAGGCCCGAGCAGATGCCTCCAGGGAAGACCAGGCTGGTGATGGCGGCAAGGCCGTCATTGGCGAATACCTCCACCGAACAGGCATCCAGCAGGATACGCAGGCTCTTCAGGCTGCCGATTCCCCCGGTACTCTGGAGATCGGGAAATATTTCTGAGAAGCCGGTCTCGCCGGACTGATCTCTGTGCAGGGTTAGAGTGTCTTCAGCAGCAGAGTAAATGAGTTCAGTATACTCAGTAGCTGTATGATGAATAATAAGACCGAATTCTTCCGCTTCATTGTCCGCAAGCGTAAGCCGCAGCTCCAGAGCTGAATCCTTGCACTTGATATCCTGGCGCTCGCCCGGTATCAGCAGCATCTCCGGCAATGCCGCAGACTCTGCCGCGAAGTTACGATCCAGCTCTGCTACCGGCTGCTGGCGGATCAACATCCGGCCGTCTGCCGCATCATGGAGCGTCAGTACCCGCGGAATCGTCATCGCTCCGCGCCAGCCCTGGCTTGGAACCTGATTGGCATACCGCCAGTTGCTCATCCAGCCGATGAAGATCCGCCGCCCGTCCGCAGCCGGAATGTCGGAGAAGCTGACCCCTGCGTAATTGTCTTTGCCATAATCCAGCCAGCGGATGTCGCTGTGCTCCGGTGTGAAGACGGAGCCGTCGAAGCCACCGACGAAATATTGCGTCCGCGAGCCGTATCTCGCCCCGCTGTTATCACCGATGCTGACCAGCAGCACCCACTTGCTGTCTCCTGTCCCTTCCACCGGGAGCTCGAAGAGATCCGGGCATTCCCATACGGCATCATGAGAGCCTGCACCCTCACCGAATTCACTCTCCAGGCTCCACTCCCGCAGATTCGGGGAGGAGTAGAACGTGATCGTCTGATCGGTCGCCAGCACCATCATCCATTTCCCGTGAGCTTCGGACCAGAACACCTTCGGATCACGGAAGTCGGGCTTGGAAGGATGCGCCAGCACCGGGTTACCTGCATACTTGCTCCAGGTCCGGCCGTTGTCATGGCTGTAAGCAAGGCTCTGTCTCTGCACAGAAGGCGACGTCTCCGTCGGCTCCTGATGACTGGTATAGATGGCAACGATACCCGGCTTCTCCGGGAACAGCCCGCTGGTATTATTCCAGTCAACAACTGCGCTGCCGGAGAACGCATAGCCGTGATCATCCGGGTACAGCGCAATGTCCAGCTCCTCCCAGTTAATCAGATCCTTACTGACGGCATGACCCCAGTGCATCGGCCCCCAGATGGAGGAATGCGGATGATACTGATAGAACAAATGATATTCCCCTTCGTAATAAACCAGTCCATTTGGATCATTCAGCCAATGCTGCTCCGGCGTAAAATGCAGCGCCGGCCTGTGTTTGGTTCTCCCGATAATTTCCACTCCATTACCACCTTTATCTATTTATAAGTTCATCATGTTCCGCAGCTAGTGCAGTCTCAGCCTTTGTTCTTGAGATAGCTGTCATATCCTCTTTGCTTGATCTCCAGCCATTTGTCCAGCCCGAGTCTGGACAGCTCTGCCTGGTAATCCTTCCATTCCTCTTCCACTTTACCGGTCTTGGTCCATTCCGCGCGCTTGCGGTTCACATAAGCGAACAGGTCCGTCTCAATGGCGGTCAATTCCTTCTGATCCTCCAGGGAGTAGAAGACACGCGGGAAGTTGTTATCGGCCTTCATATAAGGCACCAGCTTCTCCTTCATGAGGTCCAGCCGCCAAGCAGCATCATCCGGCTTGGTAGTCACCTTACCGTAGTATTCATCCAGGATCGCCAGCGGACCGCCGATGCTGGTTTTCTGGCGCAATTCAACCGGAGCCGCGCCTTCCAGCGGCAGATGCTTCAGCATTTTGGCCGATTCATCGTATTCAAAAATATTCTGCTGCGTCTCATCCCCATACGTTCCCCAGTTGTCCTCAACCGACTGCTGCGGCTCATAGAGCTGGTCAATCCACTTGGCGGTAAGCTCCAGATTCTTGTTTGAACCGGTAATAACCATCCGTCCACGGTCAAAACCGAAGTTGTTCGTACGGGCTACATTGACCTCTCCGTCCGGTCCGGCAAGCGGCTGCATCAGATCATATTTATCGTTGAACCCGGTAATATTGGCTTTATCCCACTGGAAATAGAGACCGTAGCGCCCGCTCTGCCCTTTAGCCAGATAGGTGTTGTAATCCTGTTCAAACGCCTCTTCGTCGATCAGATCCAGCTGGTACAGCTCGTTCAGATACTTAATGCCCTCTTTATATCCGTCCTGGCCTGCGGTGAAGACCACTTTGCCGTCATTGGTAACCACCGTGTGATCGCCGTTATCCCCGAGACCGAACGAGCCGAACAGGAAGTTCATATCCTCATTGCCGTTATTCAGCACAAAAGACAGCGGGATCTCATCCTTCTGACCGTTCCCGTTCGGATCATCATTCTTGAAGGCAACCAGCACCTTCTTCAGCTCCTCCGTCGTAGTTGGCATAGCGAGTCCCAGCTTCTTCAGCCATTCCATATTGATCCACGGCATCCCGTTGACCGAATGAATGCTCTCCTTGCCGGAGCCCAGCTCCTCTATCCATGGAAAAGCATAGATATGCCCGTCCTGCGCAGTCATCATCGATTTGTACTCCGGCGCGGCGGCCAGCACCTTCTGCAGATTCGGCATGTATTTCTCGATCAGCTCCTCCAGCGGCACAATCGTTCCGTCCTTGCCCAGGGTCAGCAGATCATAATCCGAATACGCGGCATCGATGATTGCATCCGGCAGGTCTCCGCTGGCTACAGCCAGATTTCTTTTCTCAATAAAAGCGTCGTTCGTGTAGTTGGTAAAATCGATGTGGACCCCGGACTTCTCCTCCAGCCGCTTGTAGATCAGCTTCTCGTTCGGATCGGCAGGCGCCAGCGCTGAGCTCTGGGACATGAAGTGCAGCGATACCTTCTCTTTAAGAGGCAGCGTCACATTCTCCAGCTTGTAATCCTCCGAAGCCGAGGAATTGCCGCCCCCTCCGCCGCAGCCCGCAAGCACGGAAGCCGAGAGTGCCAGCACAGACAAGGTTTGCAATGTTTTTTTCATATGAGATTCCCCCTAATATTATTTAATGGAGCCGACCATGGCACCCTTCTCGAAGTATTTCTGGAAGAACGGATACATCACGATAAGCGGCAGACTGGAGATAACAATGGCAGAATATTTGATCATTTCGGACAATTTCTTAAGCTCCGCCTGGGCCAGGGCATCGGCAATCATGCCGGGCTGCACCTGATTCTGAATCAGGATCGAACGCAGCACCAGCTGCAGCGGGAACAGCCGGGAATCGTCCAGATAAATCATGGCATCGAAGTAGGAGTTCCACTGCCCCACGAAGGCATACAAGGCCAGCACGAAGATAATCGGTTTGGACAGCGGCAATACGATCCGGAAAAATATGCCCAGATCAGACGCCCCGTCGATACTCGCCGCCTGAAACAGCTCCTTGGGCAGGCCCTGGAAATAGGTCTTCGCCAGAATAATATTGAACACGCTGATCGCTCCGGGCAGGATCACCGCCCACACCGTATTCAGCATCCCCAGATCCTTAACGACCAGATAGGTCGGAATCAGGCCGCCGCCGAAGAACATCGTAATCAGGAAGAAGATCATGACCGGCCGCTTCCCGGCCAGCCCCTCAATGGACAGCGGATACGCCGCGAAGACGGAGAAGAATACTGTAGCCAGCGCGAAGGCGGCAGAGTAGAACAAAGCGTTGAAGAAGCCGCGGATCATCGCGTCGTTGCTGAGAATTTTGACGTAGCCTGTAATGGTCCAGTCCGACGGCGCAATGGCCAGCCCCTTGGTAATGAGCACATTCGGTGTTAAGAAGGAGGCCAGCACGACATACACCAGCGGAAACAGAATGACCAGGATGAACAAACCAAGCAATATATACGTGATAACAACAAGAATCCGGTCCTTCCCGGAATATTGAATATCCATACTTACCTCCTTTTAATACAGCCCTTCCCCTTCGTTCAGCCGCTTGACGACCGTATTGACGAAGACCAGCAGGATTACGTTAATGACGGAATTGAATAATCCGATCGCGGTGGAATAGGCATAATCGCCGGCCTGCAGACCCACCTTGTAGACATAGGTCGCAATGATCTCCGAGGTCGGGGTATTGAGCGCCGTCTGCATCAGGAAGGCCTTCTCATAGCCGATGGACATGATGCCGCCTGCGGCAAGGATGAACAGCACGGCCATCACCGGCTTCAGCGCGGGCAGATCGATATGGCGGATGCGCTTCAGCAGGGAGGCACCGTCAATCGTCGCCGCATCATGAAGCTGCGGATCTACACCGGCCAGCGTGGCTACATAGATAATTGAGGACCAGCCTGCCGTCTGCCAGATGCCTGACAGAATATATACGGTACGGAAGTAAGCGGGATCACTCATGAAGGACACCGGCTTACCTGTAAAAGTAGTAATGAGCGCGTTCACCACACCTGTCGGCGACAGAAAGACAAACAGCATCCCTGCGACAACCACAACCGAGATAAAATTAGGTGCATACACAATCAGCTGGATGTTCTTCTTCAGCTTCGCGCTGCGGATCAGATTCAGCATAAGCGCCAGCACAATCGGCACCGGAAAACCCAGAATCAGCCCGTAGGCGCTTAATTTAAGCGTATTCATTAGAATATCGTAGAAATTCGGCGAGGAGAGGAACCGCTCGAAATGCTCGAAGCCCACCCATGCGCTGCCCAGGATGCCTCTGCGCGGGCTGAAATCCTTGAAGGCAATAATAGCGCCGTACATTGGAACGTATTTGAATATAACGGTAAGAATTACAGCCGGAGCCAAGAATAAATACAGGATATAATTCCGGCGCAGATAGCTTAGAATTGATTTGCGTGATTTGAGTTCAGTACCCCTTTGTTGAACCATCGGATTTGCCAATTTTCCCCCTCCTTACAGTGCGGCTGTGCTAATGCTGCTGCGCAGCAGGGCCGCTGCTAGCTTGCCATTCACATGGCATAGGTCCGCCCGGATCTGTCTATCCTCCTGACGGTTAGGTTACCCACCTCCGGTCTAACTATTAATTTACATTTAACAAAATGAATAGGTTTTCAAATTTACATTTGAACATGTTTTGCCTTTACAATTTATCAGAGATCGTGATTATAAGTCAATACATTTTGCACAAAAAATAATTAAAACCGTGCATTATACAGTGCAAATGTAACATTAACATAGATATAAGCACTTAACGGTGTCTTTAATTTTTGAATTGTAAAATTAATTTGTGCATTTGTAAAATTACGTTGTCAATTTTGAGTAAATGCTATATATTAGGTAGCAGAGGTTACTAATACGGGGAAACAAAGGTGGAACACAGTGATGAAGAAAGCAAAGGTCACCATTCAAGACATTGCAGATGCGCTAGGCATCTCCAGAAATACGGCCTCCAAAGCCCTGAACGGTGCAGAGAGCATTCCTCCCGAGACCCGGGAGAAGGTCATCAACAAGGCCGTCGAGCTCAAATATAAACAATTCTCCTATCTGGAAGCAGCAGGCAGCGCCTCTGAGAATCAGGGCAATATCGCCCTTTTGACCAGCAATCTCCCCAACAGCTCCCACTTCGGTTCCCAGCTGCTCAGCGGACTGGAGAAGCGTATCAGTACCGAAGGCTATACCTTGTCCATTTATTTTGTCCGGGAGAACGATATTAACGGTATGACTCTGCCCGGCAATTTCGAGCCCGCGAATGTGGACGGCATCATTTGTATTGAAATGTTCAGTAAAGAATACAGCGGGCTGGTTACCGCGCTCGGCATTCCAACGATCTTCATTGACTGCGCGTCCGATATTATTTATCCGGAGCTGAAGGCAGATCTGATGCTCATGGAGAATGAGCACAGTGTATGTTCCATGACCCGCAAGCTGATGGATCAGGGAGTGCAGAGCTTCGGTTTTGTAGGCGATTACAACCACTGCCGCAGCTTCAATGAACGCTGGATCGGCTTCAATCGGGCACTCTCTGCGGCCGGTATCCCGCTCAATCCCGAATTATGCATTGTGGGTCAGGACCGGGACTACATGCTGGAGGCGGACTGGATGGATCAGCAGCTGGACGCCCTTGACGAGTGGCCCTCCGCCTTCATCTGCGCCAATGACTTCATCGCAATCCGTGTCATGAAGTCACTTAAGAACAGAGGAATCAAGGTGCCGGAGCAGGTTGCGGTCTGCGGCTTCGACGATGCCTCGGAATCCCGGATCATCGAACCCCATCTGACGACGGTACATATTTACAGCGGTCATATGGGGATTGTCTCTGCCGAAATGCTGCTCTCCCGGATCAAGGACCCTGCCAAGCCTTATCAGGTGACACATGTCGCTACAGACGTTGTATTCAGAGACTCTACCCCCGCTCTTAGCTAAGTCCAACCCATTCTGCCTGGAGGTTATTTCACAATGAAACTACATGGTTCAGTCCTTTGTGCGGGCGAGCTGCTCATTGATTTCTTTTGCACCGATGTTGACGTCAGCCTGACTGCAGGGCGGCATTTCTCCAAGCAGGCCGGCGGAGCGCCAGCGAACGTAAGTGCAGCCATCGCCCGGCTCGGCGGCCACTCCGCCTTCCTCGGCAAAGTCGGAGCCGATCCCTTCGGCTTCTTCCTGAAGCAGACGCTGGAAGAACAGAACGTGGATACCTCGATGCTGCTGCTTGATCCCGCAAGCCCGACCACACTGGCTTTTGTCTCGCGCTCAGCGAACGGGGAACGCGATTTCGTGTTCCACCGCGGGGCAGACCAGCTGTTCAGGCTGGAAGAGCTTGACCGGGCAGCCGTCCGTGAGGCGGCCATGCTTCATTTCGGCTCGGCGACAGCGCTGCTGGCTGATCCCTTCCGCGAGGTCTATATGACGCTCATGGATGAAGCGAAGGCGAACGGACAGTTCGTCTCCTTCGATCCCAACTACCGGGGCGACCTGTGGACCGGGCGGCAGGAGGAATTCATCACGCTGTCCAGAGCCGGTATCTCCAAGGCCGATCTGGTAAAGGTCAGCGACGAGGAGCTTCAGCTGATTACAAGCGAAGCGGACCGTGATGCCGCCCTTGATATGCTGCATGAGTGGGGAGCCGGAGTAGTAGCCGTTACTCTGGGCAAAGACGGCACCCTCATCTCCTCCCCGGACTCCCGGCTGCTGATTGCGAGCATCACCGTGAAGTCCATCGATTCCACCGGTGCCGGCGATGCCTTCATCGGAGCGCTGCTCTGCCGAATCAGCCAGCTGGCCCATCCGGCGGACTTCACCCGCAGCGCGGAGCTGCAGCGGGAATTCATCACCTTCGCCAACCGGGTGGGGGCGATGGTCTGCACCAAGGTCGGAGCGATTGCCGCGCTGCCGACACTGGACGAGGTCCAGGAATTTGCCGGGTAAGCTGCGGAGCTGCTGTTAAACCAATCTTTACCTGCTGTTTTCATCACAGACAGGGGAGCATGGCACGTAATATGATAAGCACATTATCATATGGTTGAAGGAGCAGCTTTTGCATGACGATGAAACAAGAATTCGATAATCTCATGGCGTTTGCCAAGGATTTAATCAATGAGAATCTCGGCTTTTATTATGATATCAATTATGGTTATTTCCAGCCCGAGACCCATCCGATTGTGGACTTCATCCGGCTGATAGGCAGACGTATTCAGAGCCAGCTCATGCTGATGCCCGCGCTCTACGGGGAGGTCGACCAGATGGAGCGGATGTTCTCGGACAACCTGTTCTTTGATGAATGGGCCGAGGTGACGCTGGACGGACGGAGCTTCCACTTCCTGATGCGGCAGATTGACAACAGCAGCAGAATCATCAACCTGGCACGTGACCTGGTCTTCCCCTCCCCCTGGATTCCCCGCAAGCTGCGCGACAGTCTGATCCGCATCGGTGAAGGTACCCTGAACGGAAGCTGGCGGCAGGATAAGGATCATCAGGTTACCCTCTGGCTCCCTCTTGGCATCTCCTTCGTGGAAGGCTCAGGGCACCATTCCATAACGGCGGGAATCGCCAAGGGCGAAGGGGAGCTCTACCCCACCTCGGTGTATGACATCAGCCTCATCTATGATCATGTGTATACCGACGGCAGATATTACTACAGAACGCATGACCATTCGATTATCTCCGAGGTTCATTTCGTGGAATGCGCCGCTATCTTTGAGATCGGCCGGATCATGGCGGCGCAGAAGATTATTTTCTGAGAGACGACAAACCATAATTTCCTAAACAGCAAAAAAGCCGCGAACCCGCCCAAATCGGACGGTTCACGGCTTCTTTAAGTAGTCGCTCTCGGCACGAGCTGGAACCCCAGCGGCTCCTGCTCCGCCTCTTCCCCCTTCAGCTTGCCGAGAATCAGATGCAGCGCGTTCTGTGCCTGTGCGCCAATCGGATTATTAATTGAAGTGATTCCGAGCGTATGGGCCAGCTCCGTGTTGTCGAAGCCGACAATCGCCAGCTCCTCCGGTACCTTCACCTTAAGCCTGCGGGCCTCGCTCAGTATCCCTGCCGCTACCATATCATTGGCGCAGAGGATGGCATTCGGAGGCCCGCCAGCAATCAGCAGCAGCCTGCGGATCAGCTCCTCACCCTGCCGGATGGAAAAGATCCCTGTCTGCGACCATTCCTGGTTCACCTCCAGATGATATTTGCGGGCAGCATCCTGGTACGCTTGTATCCGCCCGGAGGTATTCATACTGGCCGGCCGGCCCCAAGCATTGGCAATCCGCGTATAACCCCGTCTAATCACATGCTCAAGTCCCAGCATATACCCGTCATATTGATTCATGGCGACACTCTGAATCTCGGGAAGCTCCATCCGCTGCCAGGAGACAATTGGCCCATATTTGCAATAGGAGCCCAGGAGCGCCTGATCGTTAACGCAGGTGCTGATGACCAGCGCATCGACTCTTTTGCGCCGCATATCCTCGAAGGCTTGCAGCTCTTTGGCCGGATCACCCCCGGAGGTATAGATAATCGTCTGATATCCGTGCCGGCTCGCAGTCTCCACGAAGCTGTTCAGAAAAGGCAGCATTACCTCGTTAATCCCCTCCGTTACCATCCCGATCTGCATCGTCTCTCCTGTGGACAAGGAGATGGCATTGCCGTTCGGCACATAGTCCAGCTCTTCCATGATCTTCAGGATGATCTCCCGCGTTGCCTGGCTCACATGGGGAGAACGATTCAGCACCCTCGATACTGTAGCTTTGGAGAATCCCGACAGTTTAGCGATTTGATCCAGATTCGACATGATGGCTCTCCTTACATAATTTTTCATCTTTATAATAATACTTGACATGTAACGCGTTACAACATTTAGCATTGAATTATAGGACCTATGAACAGCTTACCATATCTGAATCCATAACTAATAGAAGGCGGGATTATCTATGAACACTCCATTTCCTGAAGGCTTCCTGTGGGGCGGCGCAGTCGCTGCGAACCAATTGGAAGGCGCATACAACGAAGACGGCAAAGGCCTGTCCACTCAAGACGTAGCTCCACAAGGAATCAGGGGCCCTATCACCGAGGTGCCTACCGAGGATAATATGAAGCTGGTCGGCATCGACTTTTACCACCGGTACAAAGAAGATGTTAAGCTTTTTGCCGAAATGGGCTTCAAAGTCTTCCGTACCTCAATCGCCTGGTCGCGAATCTTCCCGAACGGCGACGAGCTGGAGCCTAATGAGCAAGGTCTGCAATTCTATGATGACCTGTTCGATGAATGTCACAAATACGGCATTGAGCCGCTGGTGACCCTCTCCCACTACGAAACTCCGCTGCACTTGTCCAAGCAGTATGACGGCTGGGTGAACCGGCAACTAGTCGGCTTCTATGAACGGTATGCCAGAACGGTATTCACCCGCTACAAGGATAAAGTGAAGTACTGGCTGACCTTCAACGAGATCAACTCCATCCTGCACGAGCCATTCATGAGCGGCGGGATCTATACACCGAAGGACAAGCTGAGCAAGCAGGATCTGTACCAGGCCATTCATCACGAACTGGTCGCAAGTGCTACAGCGGTCAAAATCGGACATGAGATCAATCCGCAGGCCCAGATCGGCTGTATGATCCTAAGCATGCCAACATATCCGCTCACGCCTAACCCGGACGATGTCATTGCGGCAATGAAGTCAGAGCATATGAATTACTTCTTCGGAGATGTGCATGCGAGAGGCGTGTACCCTGGCTATATGAAACGTTACTTCAGAGAGCACGGCATTGAGATTCACATGGAGCCTGGAGATGCGGACATTCTCAAGCATACCGTTGACTTTATCTCGTTCAGCTATTATGTGAGCATCTGCGAGACCGGAGACAGCAGCAAACGTACCCAGGAAGGCAACCTGATCGGGGGCGCACCTAATCCATACCTGAAGGCTTCCGAATGGGGTTGGCAGATTGACCCGCAGGGTCTGCGCTATGTGTTGAATATGTTCTATGACCGTTACCAGAAGCCGCTATTTATTGTGGAAAATGGACTCGGAGCCAAGGATGAGCTGATCACCGGCGAAGACGGCGTGCCAACCGTCAATGACGACTACCGGATTGAGTACCTGAATGACCATCTGGTGCAGGTGGGCGAAGCCATCGAGGACGGCGTTGAAGTCATGGGCTACACCTCTTGGGGCTGTATTGACCTGGTCAGTGCGTCAACTGCTGAACTAAGTAAACGCTACGGCTTCATCTATGTAGACCGCCACGACGACAATACCGGAACCCTGGAGCGCTACCGCAAGAAATCCTTCCACTGGTATAAGGATGTTATTGCTACCAACGGACAGAGCCTGCGGCGCTCAGGCCAATAGAATAGCCAGACAATACAGGTTGTCCCGAAAAGCCATAAAAGGCTGAATGGGACAGCCTTTTTATATTAAATTGTAGGAATGGTAGCGACAGCGGCCCATTCCGCCGTTCTTTGCCTGCCCTCCTCCCCCCAATAACTGAAGATATCAATTTCAGTTGAATAAGCCATTAACAAAAAGCTGGGAAGGAGCGGAGGGGAAATTTGGAACTGTAGGAGCGATAGCGACCGCCTTTGTATACGGATTTCAACCGCAAACAGCGGCTTGAATCAAGAAATCTGTATACAACAGCGGCCGAAAGTCCAAATGTTCACCGCAGCGACAAGTTTAAGCTTTGCGTTACCGTTACTGCCATTCCATCTCATATTCCATCTCATATTAATATCTTCAGTCAGCTCCTTTACCATTTTGAAACTAATTGCCCGAAAGGTTAGGATATACTAGCCACAGATGAATCCTAAGGAGCGTAACTGTAATGAACAAATATACCTTCGGCCTCAGCAGCCTCTTATTCTTAAGCCTGATTGCCTCCGGCTGTGGCACCATGAAGACACCGAGCGATCTGCTTCAAGCCCCGGCACAGGGGAATAGCGACGGCAATCTTACCGGAATCGTCAAATCCTTTCTACCGGCCAACGCGCATTTAACGGTTCCCATCCACTCGGAATCCGGCAGTGCGATTCAATTACAGGATCTGGACAAGGACGGGCAGGAGGAGCTTCTGGCCTTCTACAAGACAGACAAAACCGATTACGAGATCAATACCCTCCTCCTCTCACAGCAGAACGGCAAGTGGACCAAGCTGGCTAACCTTACCGGGGTAGGCAGCGAATTGAATGAAGTGTCCTTCACAGATGTTACTGGTGACGGAGCGGAGGAGCTGCTGCTCGGATACGGCGGCGGGGAGGGCTTAAGCAAAGAGCTGGCGGTCTACAGCCTAAGCGGCGGCAAGCTGACCGAGCTGCTTAAGCAGCCTTACGACCAGCTGGTCCTTGGCGACCTGACCGGAAGCGGGCATACCGATATTGCCTTGCTTCAGAGTACCTACACCACAGATAACATCCGTGAGACCCATCTCCTGTTGCTCCGGCTCAAGGACGGTACGCTGCAGACCTTATCTGACCAGAAGCTGGATGGTAATGTCATCGAAGCCCAGTTCGGCAAGGCGTCCCCTACCCGGGACGCAATCGTCATCGATGCCGCCATTGGCGCACATGCTTCCTATACTTCACTGCTAACTTGGGAAAAAGACAGGTTTACTGATATACTGGCAACAGACGATTATCAGCGTACTGCGCTCGCTGCAAGCAAGGATCTGGTGCTGTCTCCGCCAGCCGTCTCTCCTGACCTGCTTGGCAGCAGCAGTATTGCAATTAAGGACTACCCGCAGTCCAGCCTGGATGTGAATAATGACGGGATCTTGGAATTCGGCTTCCTGGTGCCGCCAGCCGGTACGGAGAGCATGGCTCCCTTGGCGACCCCATTCATCACCAAATATTATCAGTGGGACGGACAGACCGGCCTGACCTTCGTGCAGGAGCAGTTCGACCGCTGGGGCTTCAACTTCCGTATTCCCAAGTCCTGGGCGGGCCAGACCCTGCTGGAGGTTCCGGGAGAATCACCCCAGCCCTGGGAGAAGCTCCAGTTCAGCTACAAGAATACCGGGTCTGCTGTGAAGGCTCAGCTGCTGGAGCTTCGCCTGCTGACGAAGAAGGCCTGGGCTGCCGCAGAGGTCCAGCTGAAGGCTGAGAATAGAGAGTATAAGCTGCTGTATGAGCAGGGGAACTCTAACAATGACACGGAGCCTACCCTATTCGTTGCCGTAATGCCCGCAGCGGATGCCGCCAGCAAGCTGCAGGGGGCCGATCTGCAGAATTATAATCAGCTGAAGCTGACATTAGATGAAGTCGTTCAGCTGGCCGGCACACCCCAGAAGCCCCGGCAATAAGAAGGAGAGCTGTTCATGAAAGTGCTGATACTGGAAGATGAGAAGCCTATCCGTGATCTGCTGTGTATCAACCTTAAGCGGGCAGGCTTCGAGATCGCGGAGGCTTCTACCGGTGAAGAGGCGCTGCGCATTGCAAGAGAACAGAGAGATTTTGACATCGCGATTCTCGACCTGATGCTGCCCGGACTCAGCGGGTTCGAGGTGTGCACCCTTCTGCGGACACACTTCCCCCGGCTGGGAATCATTATGCTCACCGCCAAAAGCCAGGAAATCGACAAGGTCATGGGCCTGGAATCCGGCGCAGATGACTATGTGGTCAAGCCCTTCAGTCCGGTAGAGCTGGTCGCCCGGGTGCGCTCGCTCTACCGCCGGATGTATCCGGGAGAAGTGCTGCCGCAGGAGAATCTTATCGAGCTGCCGCCTTTTACACTATTGCTGGATGAACGGAAATTATTGAAGGACGGGCAGGATATCCCGCTGACCCCAACCGAGTTTATGATCGTTAAGCTGCTGATGGAACAGCCGAACAAGGCCATGA
The DNA here is from genome assembly GCF_038009085.1 of Paenibacillus sp. FSL R7-0210. Lineage (NCBI taxonomy): Bacteria > Bacillati > Bacillota > Bacilli > Caryophanales > Paenibacillaceae > Paenibacillus > Paenibacillus sp. FSL R7-0210. Next base: position 8,431 of record NZ_JBBPAR010000002.1, on the reverse strand, counting down.
ACCGGGATGATATTTTGACAGCCGTATGGGGGCAGTACTTCATGGGGGATCTTAAAATTGTAGATGTGAATATCAGCCGAATCCGCCAGAAGATCGGACAGGAGTCCTCCGGGCCGCAGTTCCTCGAGACCGTGTGGGGATTCGGATATATTTGGAGGGGCTAATTGTGCTGAAGGGAATCAGGTCCAGACTTATCGTCTATATTACCCTTGTGCTGCTCCTGATCGTGCTGCTGCTGGAGGGAGTGTTCATCGCTGCTGTCCACTATTATTATCTGGGCAGTGCGATGGAGACATTGAATACAAGGGCCACGACTTCAGCGACCTTTTTCAATAAGTATCTGGAGAGTTATAGCTTGAATGAGCGGGCGCGTTATATTCTGGAGAATCTCTCCCCTGAGGAGAGCAGTAAGGTGGAAGTGCTGAGTCCAGCTGGGCACGTGGTCATTAATTCCTTCGGCTTCTCCAGTACAGAGCAGGTGAGTACCCCTGATGTGAGAGCAGCTCTGACCAGCGGCAAAGGAAGCTTTCAGAGCATCAAGCCAGTGAACGGGGAACGAATTATGGCAGTCTCTATCGCGCTGAAGGAGTCGGGGAGCACAATCGGCTTGCTGCGGTACTCGGTCTCGGCAGAGCCTTTATATCATGTTATTATCCGGATCGCACTCAATGCAGCCGTCATCGGACTACTCGTCATTGGATTCGGCTTCATGCTCAGCCTGATTATCGCCAAACGGATCGTAGGGCCGATCCAGCAGCTGACCGGGGTCGCCAAGGAAATGGCCACCGGTAATTTTGCCGTCCGGGCAGCGAGGCGCTATGACGATGAAGTCGGCACCCTTGCGGTAACGCTGAATTATATGTCGGAGGAAATTCTCAAGAGTGAGAAGCTCAAATATGATTTCATCTCCTCCGTCACCCATGAACTGCGGACCCCGCTTACCTCCATCAAAGGCTGGGGGGAAACGCTGCTGGTCGGTGATTTATCAGATAGGCAGGAGATCCTGCAGGGGCTTGAGGTCATGACCGGGGAGACAGACCGGCTGATCGGACTGGTGGAGGATCTGCTCGACTTCTCCAAATTTCAGGCCGGAGAGATCCGCATTGTGCGCCAGCCGTATGATCTCAGAGGCCTGCTGGAGGATCTGCTGCTGCAATTCAGATACCGGGGGCAGACGAAGCAGATCCGCCTCTACGCCGACCTTCCCGATCAGCCGCTGCCGGTGGACGGTGATTTTAACCGGTTGAAGCAGGTGTTTGTCAATTTGCTGGATAATGCGTTCAAGTTCACCCCTGCGGAGGGTGAGATCCGCCTTACCGCAGTGCTCGAAGGCGAGCGCATAAGCGTCACCGTGGCTGACAACGGCGAAGGCATCGAGGCCGCGGATCTGGCGCAGCTTGGCACCAAATTCTTCAAGGGTCGCTCCCGTCAATCCGGCAGCGGCCTGGGCCTCGCCATCTGCAAAGAAATTATCGAGCTGCATGACGGGCGTCTGCGGATCGAGAGTGAGTTCACCAAAGGAACTTCGGTAATTGTTGAGCTGCCGCGTTACGAGGTGGAGCAGCACTTTGCATCACCAGTGCAGCTCTAGCTCTGTATCCCCCTGTGCTTCTATAACTCTACCCGGGCTTGTCCGCTCCCGTGCGCGATTTCCACAACTGGCTTAGTCTCTATAGAGACATTACCGGCCACGGCTCTGGAGATCATACAGGAGGCTTCAGCCTTATGTGCCAGCCGCTCTGCCATCTTCAGCTGCGCCGGTGTCGCACCAGCCTGGAGCACAATGCTAGGCTTGTGCACGATCTTTTCGTACGTGAACACATTATTCGTGACATCTACTGTCGCTTCAGACGCCAGGGTCAGCTCCTCTGGAACAATCTCCGAACGCTCCAGCATTGCGGCCAGAGTAATCAGGTAACAGGTCGCTGCTGCACCCAGCAGCATCTCATCCGGGTTCGTGCCGGTTCCCGGCCCGCCCATCTCCTGCGGAATCGATATAACCGTCCGCAGTCCGCCCGCATCAATATGCCCTTCGCTGTTCCGCCCTCCATTCCATACCGCCTTCAGGTGAAAAGGATGCTTCATCTCACTCCGTCCTTTCTTTTCTGCTTAGCTGATTTTACAGCCATCTCTACACTTCTACTGCAACTTAATCTCGTCAAAAAGCCCCGTCTGCCGATCAGGCTGATCCAGGTATTCAGTCTCATTCGCTGGACAGCTTCCGCCCAGGTACGTAGCAAAAAGCGCCTCTACCTGGGCCATAGTGACCGGCTTTGCGGAATCCTGTAATTCATATCCGAGCTGGCCGTTAGGCTCAATCGTCGCCGTTTTGACATCGCTAAGCCTGGAGATACCCTGTCCCCGCAGGCTCATCTCCAGCTCATCGACGGTTAATCTAAGCTTCCTCAGATTCTTAGGCTGAAGCTGTCCCTCCGCAATAACAATAACCGCAGGCCCCTTAATTAGCCGCTCAAAAGCATTCCACCGTACCTGCAGCCATTCCACTATAATTAACACTATGATGAATACGGCTGCTGCAACTATAGTAATCAGAATACTATGATCGGCGATCGGCTGCACAATAATCGTCCCAATTGAGATCATGGCGATCGTCGTAGGAATCGTCATCTGCGAGATCGATTTGCGGCCGGCTAGCCGCAGCACCAGCATCCCGACAATGATCAGCACCAGCGCCTTCCAGATTTCGCTCCAGATTTCATTCATCGCTCCGTCTCCTTTTGACAGTAGATAGGCTAGCTTTTGTCTTACAGGAGGCGAATATGCATATCTAGAGAATCGGAGCCCGGCACACACCCGCCGGAATCCCCAACCGGTTGTAATGCTGCTTGATGTTGACAAGCGCATGCCCGCTGAACACCTGCGCCACTATGTCCTCCAAAGGTCCAGCCTCCACCTGCTCCTTCCGCAGCAGACGCTCCACCGCGCTCTTGATCTCCAAGGGGTATAGATTCCCCGCCACACTGGAGAGGCCATTGCAAGGGCCTGAGGCGAAATTCTCCACAAGCCTCATATCCCCTGCTGCAAAAAGAATGAACCCCTCCGGATACTCCACTCCCATATGCCGCTGCAAATCGCCTGTTTCCTTGTAGCCGACAATATTCGGATGGCGCAGGATTAACGTGTACAGCGACTCCGGGGTCAGATCAAATCCGGTCCGGCCGGGATTATTATACAACGCTACGGGCTTGCTCGTATGACTAAGCAGTTCCTCCACATAAGCAACCGCCTGTTGCTGCGTAGGCCGGATATACGGGGGAAATCCGATCAGCAGCACATCCATCACTGATGTCTCCACCTCCTGCACCAGCCGGACAGCATCACGGGTTCTTATCGCGGACACGCCGAAGATCAGCTCCATCCCCGGAGAACGCTTTTGATTGAAATATTCAATAATTTCTAATCTTTCCTCAATACTCAGCGAATGCTGCTCGCCAGTACTTCCTGAGATCAGCAGGGATTCGATGCCGTTTTGCTGCTGGTAAGCCACGATAGGCGCAAATCCGTCTGTATTCAGACCCTCATCCCCATGAAAAGGCGTTGGAATCGCCACATTTAATCTTTTCATCCCCTCACCCCTTCCTTTCTTCTCTCTAATGTAACAAAAAATCCCGATGAATCAAGAGAGACTTGATCATCAGGATAAATTCAGTTCTATAGCAACACGGCTTCCCGCTTACTTAGCCTTACCGGCAGGCTCATAGATCAGACAACGCAGCTGTTTACCCGGATAGCGGAATTCCGCATTATATTTGCTGCCGTCTTCCAGCAACACATCCACGGCCACCATCCCGCGTTTATTGTTTACCTCAGTGCCTGTCAGATACGCCTTCACTATCTTTCTTTTCTCTCCCTGCTTGTCCTTTACAATCCGGGTAGCTTCCTTTACCCAGCTGTCATCCTTCTTCATGGCAGCCGCAGCTGCCGCGTCGATAGGGGTTCTTTTCATCACAGAGTTAAAAGCTGTCGTATCAACCACCACCCCGGTGTCAGGATCGATCTGCACACTATATTGCCAGTATTCCTGACCTTGTCCAAGCAGAGTAAGCGACTTATATGGTTCAGAGTGAACCGACCAAAATGAAGGTATGCCATAACCCGGTTCCACCAGCATAACATTTGTTTTCAGCTTGGAGACATCGGCATCGAACAGCTTGCGCACACTTTCAGCCGCCCGTGCCTGTACTTCAGCCTTGCTGAATTTCTGCGGTACGGCAACGGCCGGAGCAGTGATATTACGTTTGGATGCCACAAGATTAAGCCGGTAGGACCAGTCAATCATTTGCAACAGCTCTTCATCCGTCCAGGTGCGCTCCGGTTGATAATACGTATTGGTCTTTATATCGAAATACACTTCTCCCTGCCCCGCCTGTAGCGGCAATGGCTTCTGTGGCCGCACACCATCATAGACATATTGATCTTCCAGCACCCGCCTGCGGTTGATCTCCGCTTCGGTCATTTCCCGGCCTGAAGTGTTCGGATCGCCCGGTAGCTCCATATAGTCGTAGATTTGCTGGATCTGCTCCTCAGTCATCTGCTTCAGCAGCAGATCATCATTCACGGTAGATACCGGCACGGGTGCCTCCACCTTCAGCACAGGAACAACGCTTCCTGCCGGACTTGCCTTAGCACTGACCGGAGTTGCCGTACTGTACTTTGCGATGACTGCTGAGTTCGCCAGACTGGGGACAAGGAGTCCGCTGAATGCAAACATACCGCCTGAGCATAGGACAACTGCCATAGTAACAGACCACTTTTTCTTGTTCAATTGTATTACCTCCATCGGGATTCAGGATATTAACTCTATCCATAGCTTAATCCCGGGATATTATAGAGTAGAGGAGCAGTTGTTATGGAGTTGTAAAATAGCTTCACAAAGTGGATCTTAAAAAAAGCCGGATGCTCGTCCCCTCACCAGGAGCAGATAGCAGCTCAATTCTGGCCTGATGCGCTTCGGCAATCTGGCGGCATAGAGAGAGACCCAGACCTGCATGGCCATAGGCCCGCGAACGTGAAGAATCTGCACGGTAGAAAGGCTCAAATGCCCGCCTGCTCTGCTCTTCTGTCATTCCGCTCCCGCTGTCCTGTACTTCAAGCACCCCTTCTCCGTCCTGCTGATAGGCCAGCAAGCGGATTGTGCTGCCTGGCGGGGACGCAGGAATGGCATTCTCAATCAGATTCACCAGAAAAGCTGCCAGCAGATCCGCATCTCCCCATACGGCAGGAATGGTGCTATCCAGCTCCAGCCGTAATCCGTTATCTGTTACCCTCTGCTGCTCGGTCTGGGCCACTGTGTCGAACAGCGAAGCCACATCTACCTCTGCCAACACCAGCGGCTGATGCCGCAGAACGGACAGATCCAACAGCTTGAAGGCCAGATTCTTCAACCTCACCGTCTCGCTGAGAATATAGCGCCCCGCTTTGACCTGATCCTCCTGATCTATGTTAGCCGTGGTCAGCAGCTCCGCAAATCCCTGCATACTGGTTAGCGGTGTCCGCAGCTCATGAGCTAGATTATCGACCATCCGCTGTTTATCCTCAGCCATGCCTGCGAGATCGCTCATCCGCTGCTCTATCACAGTAGCCATCTTGTTAAAGTTGAAGGCCAGCTCTCCGAATTCATCCCTGCTGTTCAGCTCCACACGATTGGAATAGTCGCCTTCGGCAATCGTCTTTGTCGTCTCCGACAACAGCTTGAGTGGCTTAGTCAGATGCCGGATCAAAAGGTAGAGCAGTACCACAAGAAGCGGCCCTACAATCCAGTTAATCATCACAAAAAAACGGTTAAGCTCCTCCTGCTGAGCGTACAGCCCGCTGATATCGCGCTTGTATACCAGTTCCAAATGCTGATAGGGAGCCGGGAGCGACATCGCTAACGTCATGATATGCTCCTCCTGCACAGCGCGCTGCTCTTTCTCACCAGGATAGAGCAGCAGTCCATCATCCCGCAGCTCCAGCTCTATCCCCTGCTTACGGTAGTGTTCTCCATAGGACTTAGCCACACTGACCAGCAGTGCCGGGGTAAGAGAGACGCCTCTTGCCCGAATGGAATCCAGATTCTCATAGATATTATTCGTAATTAGCAGCTGTTCGCTGGCCGCACGTTTGCTCTCACTGGCCATGTTCAGCTGCCAGCTTTTTTTCATTACCATCACGACACTTACATCAAGTGCCGCTATAAACAGCACCAGGACAGCAAGGAGAATCTTATGCCAGAACCGCATGGCTAGACCTGAACTTCCAGCCGGTAGCCCAGCTTGAACACGGTTTTGATCCGTTCTTCCCAGCCCAGCTTTTTGCGCAGCTGCCGGATATGTACATCCACAGTACGGGTATCACCCGCATAATCATAACCCCATGCCAGCTCCAGCAGCTTCTCTCTGGAAAGAGCAATATTCCGGTTACGGATCAGCACTTCAAGCAGCTCGAATTCTCTGGCCGTCAGATCCACCAGCAGCTGATCCACCCACACCTGACGCTCCTTGAACCGGACTTCAACCCCATCACATACAAAAGCAGAGGCGGCCTGTTCTTTCCTCCGCAGCACGACATTAATCCGGGCCAGCAGCTCCAGAATCTCAAAAGGCTTAATAATATAATCATCCGCACCCAGCTCGAAGCCCCTGATCCGGTCAGAGAGTGCACCCCGGGCCGTAATCAGAATCACCGGAATCCGTAGTGGCGCAATCTGCTCCATCACCCCGAACCCGTCCAGACCGGGAAGCATGACATCCAGCAGGACGAGATCCGCCCGTTCCTTCTCCAGCAATTCCGCAACCTCTGAGCCGGTATAGGCTTTGGAATACGTATGTCCCACCAGCTTAAGATTCATCGTTATTAAATCATTAATCGCCTGTTCATCCTCAACAACAAGTATATGAGCCATCTGTCGAATATCCTCCTAACTCTGTAGCCACAGAATACCCTTTCATAGGTAACCTAATCTTAATCATACCAGATTCCAAAGCATCCATAACCTATAAGCCAAACCTGACCTTTCACACCCGCCCGTTAAAAAATCCCGACGAATCAAGAACTGCTTGATCGTCAGGACTAGTTTGTTTCATTGAACATAAGCTTCCGCTTATCTCCCCTTATCGGCAGGCTCATAAATGAGGCAACGCAACACCATACTCGGATAGCGAAATTCCGCATTATATTTGCTGCCGTCTTCTATAACACATCTACCGCAACCATTCCACGTTTGTTGTTCACCACGGTATCAGTCAGATATGCCTTTGCGATTTTCCTTTGCTCACCTTGCTTATCCTTAACAATCCGTATAGCTTCCTTGATCCAGCTAGGATCCTTTTGGACTGATTTAGCCGCAGCCTCATCAATAGGCGTTCTTATCGCTGCCAAATTAACTGCTGTCGTATCCACTACCACTCCGGTTTCTGTATCGATAATCACATGGTAATTCCATACCTCCTGTCCTTGTCCCCGCATGGTTCGCTCCTTGTAGGGAGAAAAATACACCCACCATTGGGAAGGAAAGCCATATTCCGCTTTTCTCAGATTAGTTGCCATTTGCATCTTAGACACATCGGCATCGTAGAGCTTTCGCACACTTTCAACCGCACGCATGATGAATTTAGATTCGCTGTACTTTTGAGGAAGAACAGGTTTTTCCGGAAAGCGTAGAGAGGCTGCAGACGCCTGGCGATAGTTCCAGTCTATAAGCTGCAGCAGTTCTTCATCGGTCCAAGTTCTATCTGGAACGTAGAGCGTATTGGTCTTTAGATCCAGATATAAATCTCCTTGTCCCGCCTCGAAGGGCAGGGGCTTCTGAGGCCGAAGGCCATCATACTCATACTGATCTTCCAGCACCCATTGACGCTTAGTTCGAAGGTTAAGCTCAGATTCGGTTTGATCCTGGCCGCCAACTACCGTGGGCTCAGGTGCTTTACTCAGAGAATCATAAATTTGCTCCATTAGCTCCTTGTTCATATTCTTCCGCAGGTAATCATCGACAGTAGATACTGGCACAGGTGCCGCTACTTTCAATACAGGAACTGTACTCTCCGGCAGTGTCAGTCTGAGATCATTCTGTGCTGCTGCGCTGCCTTTGGTGACAACAGCAGAGTTCACTAAGTTCGGGACGACAACAGCACTGATGGCGAATAACCCTCCTGCACATAACAGGACTGCTATAGAAGCAGACCACTTCTTCTTATTCAACCGGATAACCTCCACAGGAGTATAGTATTTTCTCTACCATTACCCTACTCTCAACATGTTATAAAGTAGAGTGACAGTTGTTATGGAGTTGTAAAAAGAGACCCTCGCCCGGAATAGAACAAACTTACCCTGCGGGTGAAGAATGCTGGTACCTCAACGCCTTCTGGTAGAATACATCCAGCCCATAGGCTATTTTCTCTCTCATCGGCCGCTTGTAAGGAGCAGCATTGTT